>CANRET010000009.1 GCA_947629715.1 uncultured Akkermansia sp. | reverse complement strand
TTCAGGGGCAAATCCGCCTGGCATATGGCTCAACCCTTCCGTCACTATTTTACCCCTCTCTTCTCATGACCTCAACTCTTTCTGTCATATGTTGCTTTTGTTCTTGCAATTCACAGCAAACTCATATCCTCAAGTGTCAGGGACATCCAAGTTGACGATTCATTTGACACTCCCATGATGAAGTCTTTGAATATCGACAGGAAACTATTGATCAACAATCACCCGGTAGATTATCACGTTTTCGACCACCCATACAATTGCCCTTGGTCTTTCCCGGCAGATGATTCTTATTTGGAACGACAAAGACTAGAAGAAATCAAGGAAAGACAAAAGAAATTTGATTTTTCTTTCATTCTCACCATCGATGAAAACGGAAGAGGTGAATCCGTGTTCCGTTGGTCTGGTTCAAACAGGGCAATTCCAGTCAATCCGGAATTAGGAAGTGTTGCCTTTGAGAAACTTGCTACGGAAATAATTGATCGAGAATCTTACAAGGAGAAACTCCATCATGCACTTTGCGAAAAGCCGATTGACCCTAAGAAAATAGAAAAAATTAAAGAGGACTGGCTGTTTCCATTCCCATCTGATGAAGCAGAAGAGTCATTAAAGACCATTGTTTGTGATACGCTATTCCGGCAATTCAATGACGAAACAATGAAAAACTATGGGAAGAAACCCCATTCATTTTCATTTAAGTTTGAGTGTGAGTTAGAAGGGGGTGTCTATGTCACAAGGAATTGCAAAATTCTGGACATTCAGCCACATTTGGACGCGTTATACAAAGGAGCAAGGTCAAATGTGGTTCGGGTGCGTTTCGTGTTGCGTGCAGAACGTTATACTCGCTTAATTCACTATGAATCACATTGGAAGTCAGATTCTTCAACGTACAGAATCAATTTTCACAGCCCGGTTTGGAAAAAATTAGCCGAGGAGGTTGTAAAAGATTGGTTGCATATTGAAAATGGCAGAATTATTGATTTCATTTTCGGTTTAAGATGGGGCGGAGATAGCCGTGTTTTTCCAACAACTGAAACAAAAGAATCCTTTATCTGTGCTGTAGCAAACGCTATAGAAAAGGTATTCGTGAAACATGATGATCATGAAAATCACAAATTTCTCTTTGAACTAAAATTGAAAATTGGGAAAAAGCACGCTGAGTTGTTATCATCATCCGTACTGGACGTGACTGACAGTCCTGTCTTTGGCTCCTAAACACCCAATGAGAAACACGGCGTCTGCCGCGCTCACGACCTGTCGAACAAAAGCATCACTCCCACGCAGAGGGCGATTGTTCCTCTGGGGCAGGCTATTCCGATGGAACCAAGTACGGACTGCCGGGGGAGGCATCATCTGCCCTCAGCTCACCCGCACAAATGCGGATGGCTCCCACACCATCGTAGAGAGCTGCCTGGAAGATGCCTTCTCACGCGAAGAGAGCGACGTTTTCTGCAGGAAACTCATCGAGGAACGCGCCGGGGTCCTCAGCTGATCTTGGCCACCGCATCCCCTTCCCGACCGTCCGATTCCTTCCGAAGCAGTCGTTTTTACCGCATTTGTCAAGCGTTCCTCTTCTCGCGCGCAAATGACATTGGGTAGATCGCCATCAACAGGATAAGCTCAAAGAATGTCGCTGCAAAGGGGGCCCACGGCGAACCGCATGCGTTGCAGAGCATCGGCATGGCGCAGCTTTCACAGAACAGCAGCAGCAGCGCTCCGAAACAGGCTCTCGCGGCACGGCGCAGCACGGGAACATCCATGCGAAAGCGTACCCACCGACGCTCCATAAACCAACCGAGTGCAACGCCCAACATTCGTCCGGCATCCTTGAAGCCGTCAATCTTCATCTTTTCCGGGTTCACGAGGAGTTTGCCATCCACGTAATCCAGCGGGTAAGCTCTCAGCGAAATATAGGCCAGAAAAAGGGCAACCATCACGATCCCCGCACACGGCAGCATATAATCCTTTCTCGGATGAGCCTCAAGCCACTCCCATGCGCGCGCACCGCACACGACCACGACGACGCCGATGAGCAGTCCGACCGCCACGTCCTGCGGAGTGTGCACGCCGATGTAGTTGCGCGAAAACATCGTAAGCAGGATCATGAGCGCCAAAAAGAAACCCAGCGCACGGCTTCCTCGGTACCTTTCCATGAGCGTCCCGTAATTGGCTGCCGCCGTCACCGTGTGCCCGCTGGGGAAAGAGTAGCCGGACGCTTTTTCGATGGGCAGAATCTCCGCCGATCGTATCCAGGGACGATACACGCAGAACGTCAGTTTCAACGTCTGCATAACGAACCGAGATAACGCTACGTTGAGAAAAAGGAAACGGCCGATTTTTTTATCCACCGACCAGAACATGATGCAAGCGAACAGCCACACAAATATGCCGGAAGAGAAATTGCTGATTTGCAGGAAAAAGCTGTCAAAAACTCCTCCGAGCATCTCACGCGCGTGCTGAAGAAAGAGCAGGTATTGAATGTCCGTCATTTCGTTTGTGGTCGAATGTTAACTTAAGGCGTCGCCATGATACTCCACGCAAGATACACTGTCAACCGTATTAGATCTGAGGTCGTCTTACGATACCGCCTGAGCCGGGTCCCCGTGGAGCAGTGTGTTGGCGGTCGTGCCCGAGTCGTGCCGCTGAACTGTCCTCCACAGCCGCGAAGGTCCCCTCCATGTCCGTCACCGGGTCGTGTACATTCCGTAGCAGACCGAGGATATCCGGACCATCCACCGCCGGAAAATGACGTTTGCCAAACGGCTCAGCTCACCTTTCACTCCCAGACCTCGGGCGGAGAAAACCGCTTGAAAACAAGACGCCGATGGATCGACGACGAAGCAAACCGCAAGCAACGGAAAAGAGTGAGGCAAAGGCGGTGCATTAGCCTGCAAACAGCTGGGCATGCGACTCATGTCGATACCCTGCACTCCCGAAAATCCAAATGCATTTGTCCTGCTCTGTCACAATCCGAACTGGACGGAAAACGCAAAGTTTGCTATGCTGAGGAGAGTGAAGACAACAGTGACATGGCTGGCTGCGTTGGGCGTGATGCTGCTGGGAATTTCTGCGTGCCAAAAGGAAAATGCGTCGGAACGTGTCGTACGCATCGGCTGCTTCCCGAACATCACGCACGTGCAGGCGCTTGTCGCACGCAACATGAGTCGCGAAGGAAAAGGCTGGTTTGAACGCTATCTGCCCGGCTGCAGCGTGCAATGGCAAACGTTTAATGCAGGACCTTCCGCAGCTGAAGCTGTCTTTGGGCGTACGGCGGATCTCACCTACATCGGTCCGAGCCCCGCCATCAATGCCTACGCGGTCTCCTCCGGTCGAGAGATGAGGTTGCTCGCAGGGGCAGTGAACGGGGGAGCTGCGCTGCTGGTGAGTCCGGACAGCGCCATTACCTGCCCCACAGACTTTCGCGGGAAGAGCATCGCCACGCCCCAGCTCGGCAACACGCAGGATGTGTCATGCCGGGCCTGGCTGGCGAAAAACGGCCTTACTTGCACGCTGGAAGGCGGCGGAGACGTGCGTGTGAGCCCCACAACCTCTTCACTCCAGCTGCAGCTCATGAAGCAGAAAAAGCTGGTCGCTTCGTGGACGGTGGAGCCGTGGGTATCGCTCATGGAAAAGTTGGCCGGGGCGCGTCTGCTGGTGCAGGAGCCGGGTGTGGTGACCACGGTGCTTGCCGGGCGCGAGGCATGGCTCAAGGCCCACCCGCAGGAGGCTGCAGCGATCATTCGTGCCCACCGCGAACTCACGCAATGGATCCTCGACCACCCTCAAGAGGCCCAACAACGCGTAGCCTCTGAACTCAGCGAACTCACCCAAACCCCCGTGGATATTGAGCTGGTGCGCAGTGCGTGGCAGAGACTCGCCCTCACCAACGAAATTGACCTGGCCGGGTTGCGGCAATTTGTGAAGGACGCGCAGGCGGCAGGGCTGCTGGATCGCGTGCCTCCCATTGAAGGTATGCTCTACACTCCACCTCAACACCCATGACTGAAACCGCCCCACACCCCGAATTGCACGACTTTCCCACTGCACGCCTCAGCGTGGAGCGCGTCACTAAAACTTTCGAAACCCAGGGCGGTCTCGTCACTGCCCTGCAAGACGTCTCCATCAGCATCCGCGAAGGTGAGTTTGTGTGCTTCGTGGGACCCAGCGGCTGCGGCAAATCCACACTGCTCAACATCATCGCCGGACTTGAAAAACCGGACAGTGGACAAGCTCTCATCAACGGAACGCCCATCACCGAGCCGGGACGCGACAGGCTCGTCATGTTCCAAGAACACGCTCTTTTCCCCTGGTTGGACGTCATCGGCAATGTGATGTTCGGGCTCAAACAGAAGCCTAATCTGAACAACCGCGAGCGACTGGAAGTGGCGAAATACTACCTCTACCTCGTCAAAATGGACAACTTTGCGCATGCCAATATCCACGAACTCTCCGGCGGTATGAAGCAGCGCGTGGCTCTCGCACGTTCGCTTGCCCCCAATCCGAAGATTCTGCTCATGGACGAACCTTTCTCCGCTTTGGACGCCATGACCCGCGAACAACTCTACGGCGATATTCAGGACATCTGGCAGAAACGAAAAAAGACCATCATTTTTGTGACGCACAATGTGCGCGAAGCGGTGTGTCTGGGGGATCGCGTATTGCTGTTTACCCCGCATCCGGGACGCATCCGTGAGGAGTTTGCGGTGAATCTGCCACGTCCGCGCAACATCAACGACCACGACTTGGCAGACATCTCCCAGCGCATCACCGCCGCGCTGAAGGGGTACCATCAAGCCGGCGAATGTGATTAATCCGCCTTTCACGCATGAAAAACACGACTCAAACGCTTCTCTTTTTCCTTCTGCTCATTCTCATTTGGGCAGGAGTCACCGGAGATCTCTCATTTCTGGGCATCGACTGCACACTGTGGTCGCCCTACGTTCTGCCCTCACCCTCGCTTGTGGCGCAATACCTCTGGGACAACACGGTGAACGGCAAGCTCCCCCTCTCCATGCTCATCACCCTGAAACGCCTCCTCATCGGCTATGTCATCGGTCTGCTCATCGGAGTGCCGCTTGGCATGCTGGCGGCACGCTTTACCTGCGTGCGCAACACCGTGGGCGTACTGGGCCTCGGTTTTCAGGGGCTGCCGAGCGTCTGCTGGGTTCCGCTGGCCTGCATCTGGTTCGGACAGACAGAAGCAGCACTGCTCTTCGTCGTCATCATGGGAACGCTGTGGAGCGTACTTCTTTCCACAGAGAACGGCATTCGCAATGTGCCCCCCATTTACGCCCGCGCTGCACGCACGATGGGTTCCTCCCCTCTGCATACGCTGCTTTTCGTCACTCTTCCGGCCTCTGCGCCATTCGTGGTGAGCGGAATGAAGCAGGGCTGGGCCTTTGCTTGGCGTTCACTGATGGCTGCGGAAATCTACGTTTCCGTCGTCTCCGGCTTCGGTATCGGACAGTACCTGCACTACGGTCGTGAATTGCAGCGCATGCACCAAGTGGTAGGCGTCATGTTCATTATTATCCTGGTCGGACTGCTGGCGGATAAATTGCTTTTCTCGCCGGCGGAATTATGGTTGCACCGCCGCTGGGGCACCGCGCGCGATTAACTGAATTTCTTCTCCACATGGGCAAATTGCCACCCGATATTTACGATGCTCTCGGCAAGCTCATCTGCATGGATGAGTCCTCGCTCCGCTCTCACTCCGGCGACAAATGGTTCGCCAGCGCCATGCCGGATGCCGTGGCCTTCCCCACAAGCACAGAGGATGTGGCACGTGTCATGCGCTACGCCGCACGGCATGCCATACCCGTCACGGTGCGCGGCGGCGGCGTAGGCTACGTGGGCGGTTGCGTACCGCTGCGCGGCGGCATCGTTGTCTCAACCGAACGCATGAACCGTATCCTTGAGGTGACCCCGCAGGACGGCATAGCCATTGTGGAACCGGGCGTGCACACTGCCGACCTGCAAGAAGCCTGTGCCGAAGTCGGGTGGTTCTACCCGCCGGATCCGGCCTCGCGTAAAGATTCCACCATCGGCGGCAACATCTCCACCAATGCAGGCGGACCGCGTTGCTTAAAATACGGGGTTACGCGAGCCTACGTGCTGGGGCTGACCGTTGTTCTGCCGGATGGTCGCGTGATCACGTGCGGCGGACGCACTCACAAAAACAAGCAGGGCTTTGATCTCGTCGGCCTCTTCTGCGGGAGCGAGGGTATGCTCGGCATCATCACGCAGGCAATTCTGCGCATTATACCGGCGCCGCCTGCACGTGCCGCGCTGCAAGCTACTTTCCCGGAGTTTTCCGCTGCGGCCAGAGCTGTGCAAGCCGTGCTTCAGGCGGGACATCTTCCCTGCGCGCTGGAAATTGCCGATGCGTTTACTCTGCAATCCGCTCGCAAGCGCTTGGGCGATGCCATCCCGGCGGACGCCGCCGGGCATCTGCTGCTGGAAGTGGATGGCGCCGCCGATGCCGTACAGAGTGAGGTGCGCACACTCGCTCAGCTGCTCAGTGATTTGGGCGCCACACACACGCAAACGGCCCTCAGCACGGAGGAGATAGAAGCGCTCTGGCAGCTGCGCCGCGGATTTTCAGAAAGCCTGAAGGCGACCGGGCTCACCAAGCTGAACGAAGATGTGGTCATACCGCGATCCCGCCTTACGGACTTCGTGGAATACTGCTCTGAATTGCAGCGCGAGAGTTCCGTGCCCATCGCCTGCTTCGGGCACGCGGGAGATGGCAACATCCACACCAATGTGATGGTGCCGCGCGATTCTCGGGGCGTAGAATTGCGCGAACAGGCAAATGCTCTGCTGCCCCGCCTCTTCACCTGGGTTCTTTCTCATGGCGGCTGCCTTACCGGAGAGCACGGCATCGGCATCGCCAAGGCCCCCTGGTTCCCCAACGCCGTGGGACCTGAAGTCATGGCGCTGCACCGCACCCTCAAGCACGCGCTCGATCCTCAGAACATCCTGAACCCCGGCAAAATGCAACTCTGAGACGCCCCGAAGGACAGTGGGCGATTTCAACGGGCTTCCCTCTCCCACTTTTGGCGGTGCGGCGCGAGCGAACGGGCATGTTCGTCATGATCGCTCTTGTTGCGCAATATGGTGCGCTTGGTACGGCATGTGACGCGTTCTAATGTCATGCGCCGTTTCTCCGCACGCTTTTTCAGAAGAGCAATCTCCTCATCCAGATGCAAAAAATGCTCGTAACGCTCAGGGGTGAGAGAGCCGCGCTCCACCGCCGCTCGCACGGCGCAGCCGACATCGCGACCGTGAGAACAATCTGCAAAGCGACATTGCTGCGCCAATGCCGTCACATCTTCAAACTGTTCGTGCAGGGTAGCCGCATCCGTCCACATCTGCACCTCGCGCATGCCGGGGTTGTCGATGAGCACGCCGCCGCCGGGGAGGAGGAGAAGTTCCCGCGCCACCGTGGTGTGACGTCCCTTGCCGGTAACGCGATTAACGCATCCTGTACGGCGGGACTCCGTCCCGATGAGGGAATTGACCAAAGTGCTCTTTCCCACGCCGGAAGAGCCTACGATGAGCAGGGTGAAACCGGGCGGCGGCTGGGTGAGCAGTTCCGGGTAGCCGCTGCGCTGCGCTGCACTAATCACGTGCAATGATGCTCCGGGCGAGAGTTGAGACAACTCGTCGCGTGCCCATCGGATTTTTTCAGGCTCAGTCAAATCCGCCTTGTTGAGCAACACAACGGCCTCGGCAGAGCACTTGCGGATGAGCGTCAGATACCGCTCCAAACGCTTGGGGTTCCAATCGGAAATGGCATCAGTCACTACGACAACGGCATCCACGTTGGCGGCAATCACCTGCTCCGCGCATGATTTGCCCGGCACCTTGCGCGAAAAGCGATTTTTACGCGGCAACATGGCGCGAATCACCGGCAGCTCAGAACCATCGCCCGGATCCACGGCAACCCAATCGCCCACAGTCGGCAGCTCCGCATCGGTGACGGCGGCATGCCAGAGCTTTCCCGCCAGCACAGCGCAGAGTTCTCTGCTCCGCTCCGAGAGGAGAGTGAAGTTGATGCGCGTCTCTCGACTAATGCGCGCAGGGAACCATTCCGGATGTCCCAATGCCAACCAGGCATCATTCAACTGCTGACTCCAGCCGAGGTCTTGCAGAGGAAAACTCATGGAAGCAAGACAAGGGCTTCTTCAACAATCCGCATAGCAATCCACTCCTTGCTTTCGCGCGGCAAGGTTCTCTCACGATCTGCCGTCACCAGCGTCACTTCATTTTCCAGCGATCCGAATCCCACACCGGGCTGTGACACGTCATTGGCTACAATCATGTCGCAGTCCTTGCGCTGCAACTTGTCGCGCGCATTGGGGAGCAGCTGTTGCGTCTCTGCGGCAAATCCTACCAATACGCCATGGAAACCGAAATCGCGGCGCATGCTGCTCAAAATATCCGGCGTACGCTCCAATTGCAAGATCATGGTTCCCTCCCCTTTCTTGATTTTTTGATCAGCAATCTCAACCGGACGATAATCTGCCACGGCCGCGCTCAGAATCGCGATATCCACCCCATCCAGCATATCCCGCACTGCCTCATACATCTCCTGCGCCGTCTCCACCGAGATAAAGTCAACGCCCGGCGGCACATCAAGAGAAGTCGGCCCCGAGATGAGAATGACATGGTGTCCCTCGTGCCGCGCTGCCCCGGCGAGAGCATACCCCATCCTGCCGGACGAACGATTCGACAGGAAACGCACCGGGTCAATCGATTCACGAGTAGGTCCCGCAGTGATGAGGAACTTCATGGCGCGCATCATAGCACAGCTCGCCTCGATTGGCAAAGCAAATACGGAAGCGAAGTTGCCCGGGCGATCTTCGTCTTCCATCTTATCACAGCAAAAAAACGCCGACAGCCCATGGAAAGAGCTGTCGGCTATTTTTGCTTAAAAATCAGCGAGAGTAGAACTCCACGATGAGCTGTACATTCACGATGGGAGCAATCTCCTCCACCGTGGGTACACGCAGCACCTTGCCGGTGAGCTTGGTGGTATCCGTCTCAAGCCAATCAGGTGTGGAAGCATCGGTATTCAGCTCCACAAAACGGTTGGCAAGAGCTTGGGAACGCGCCTTGGCGGTCACGCTCACCACATCTCCCGGCTTGCAGTGATAGGACGGAATGTTCACCTTGCGCCCATTCACGCAAACGTGACCGTGACTCACCATCTGACGAGCCGCTGCACGCGTGTTGGCGAAATTGAGGCGGTAGATGACATTGTCCAAACGCTGCTCCAACAACTGAAGAAGAATGTCGCCGGTCACGCCGCGACGACGGGAAGCTTCGTGGCAGTAGCGGCGGAACTGTCCTTCCAGCACACCGTACATATAGCGCAGCTTCTGTTTTTCTGCCAACATGGTGCCGTAGTCCGACTTCTTTTTGCGTCCGGCGCGGGCCCCGTGCTGTCCCGGCGGGAACGGACGACGAGCGAATGATTTGCTGTTGCCGAAGAGATCCACCCCGTAGCGGCGGCTGATCTTGGCGGTAGGTCCTGTATAACGTGCCATATTATTCTATGTGTGTTCAGGGTTGTTAAATAATCATCAGGCGCGACGAGCCTTCGGCGGACGGCATCCATTGTGAGGAATGGGAGTGACATCGGAGATCGTCGTGATCTCCAGACCTATGGCCTGCACAGCACGAACAGCCGACTCGCGACCGGATCCGGGGCCCTTCACGCGCACTTCCACTTCCTTGAGTCCATGCCCCATGGCTTGGCGGCACGCATCTTGGCACACCACTTGTCCGGCGTACGCCGTACTCTTGCGGCTGCCTTTGAAGTTGAGCTTGCCGGCGGAAGACCACCCGATCACGTTGCCCTTCAAATCCGTCACGCTCACCACCGTGTTGTTGAAAGATGAGGAAATGTGCACGATGCCTGTCGTCACATTCTTGCTGCCTTTCGCTTTGAGAATCTTTACCTTCTCCTCACCCTCCGTCAAACCTAACTCAGCGAAGATGTCACGCCGTTGCTCGGTCTTACGTCCGGCCTGCTCCGTGGAAGCGCTCTCCTCGACGGGAGCCTGCTGCTCTGCCACAGTCGCCGTCGGCGCCGCCTCCTCTACCTTTGTCTCTTGGATATTTTCTTCTGACATAGTCTTAAAACGAGTTAGAGGTTAACTGTCAGGCCTTCTTCGCGCCCACTGTCTTCTTGCGTCCCTTACGAGTGCGCGCATTTGTCCGCGTCCTCTGTCCACGCACCGGCAACCCCTTGCGGTGCCGTATTCCACGCAGACAGTTGATGCTTGTCAGTCGCTTGAGGGCCATCTGCTTCTCTCGGCGCAGGTCACCCTCTATCAGGATATTATTGCTGCTGATTGCGTGTACGATTTTTGTCAGCTGGGCATCCGTCAGCGTCCCCGTCCGTAAATCCGGTGACACGCCGGCCTGCTCCAGCACCTTTTTCGCCGTGGAAGGTCCTATGCCATAGATGTAGCACAGCGACGCTTCCACGCGCTTCTCGTTAGGTATCTCTATACCGAAAAGTCGAGCCATACGTTCTTATTGCTTTGGTTTCATTCGCTCTTATCCCAATTCTATGGGCGAGCTGCCGGGGTAATATACACTATTTGACCTCCATTGCAAGTCCAATTTCAAAAAAAATTAACTTTGGATAAATTTGGAAAATCGAGAATAGGGAAACAAGATTTGCCTTGACCGGGCAATCAACGGTGCGTTAAGATGCGCAGGCGTGGGGATACGAGTAAAGATGTTGCGTGCGAGCACGGAGAATACAGAGTCTCAACAGTGCAATGAATTGGAGCATGCCGGTGTTACCTTTATCTACAATGCGACCTGCAGGAATTACGACTGGTTAGTCGTCTATGATGATTTACCACGGCAAAGAAATTACGGAATCGTGAGGGAGGCGGAGGAATTGGCGTGTCCGCCGGAGCAGACGATTTTAATTACGGCGGAACCTCCGACCATCAAGCTGTATCCGGACTGTTACACCAGGCAATTCGGGTACGTGCTCACAACGCATGACAGGCAATACTTGCCGCACAGGAACTGGCGGCGCAGCGAAGGAAGCATGGAATGGATCGTGGACTACACGCCGGAGCAATCATTCGGCATGCCGGAGTGGCCGAAGAGCGAGTTGATATCAACTTGTTTGTCCGCAAAGAGAATGAAGCACACGCGCCACCGCGAACGCTACGATCTCATTGACTATCTTTCGCAGCAAATGCCGGAGTTGGAGTGGTTCGGCTACGGAAAGAGACCGATAGCTTCGAAGCAAACGGCGCTCAACGCTTACAAATACCACGTAACGGCGGAAAACTACATCCACCCCTACCACTGGACGGACAAGATATCAGACCCGATTTTGGCGCTGTGCCTCACCTTTTACGCAGGAGATCCGATGCTGGGGGAAGTGCTGCCGGAGGAGAGTTTTGTACCGATCCCGATTGATGATCATGAAGCGGCGTTGGAAATTATTCGTAAAACCATCCGTGACGGAGAGTACGAGAAACGGCTGCCGGCAATTCGGGAAGCACGCAGGCGCATCGTGACCCAATACAATACTTATGATCGAGTAGCGCAGATCATCCGCGAGCACAGCGCAGCTCACCCGTCCCCACCCGCCCCACCTGAAAAGCCGGTGATACTGCGTGGTCGACACCTTCTGCGTAAAAACCCGTGGAACGCACTGCAGGAATTCGCCAAGTTGGTGCGCTTTCGCGTCATCCAGCGCGTCAGGTGAGGGAGCGACGCCTCAATGCATGCCCAGAGCTTCCTGAGCGAGCATATTGCAGCCTCGAAGGTCGAGCTTGCCTGTGGGCAATTCTGGGATGCTCTCCACGGGGATGAGCTCGCGCGGACACCAAAGGCGAGGAATGCCGATTGAGACGAGGTGAGCGCGTATCTCATCCAGCGCCTGAGTCAGATTGCCGGAATGCACGCAGGACAACAGAACCAAGGCCTCCCCCTTCTGCACATCCGGAACGCCTACAATGCAGACGGCGCGTTCCTCCGGCGAAAAATTCGCCGGTCGCTGCACAAAGCGCTCAATGGCGGACTCCACCACCTCGTGGGGCACCATTTCACCGCCGATCTTGGAGAATCGGGAACGCCGACCTCCCAAATTGATGAAGGCATTGAGATCCACGTACCCGAGATCGCCGGTCTTGAACCAACCATCGCGAAACAGGTTCTTGTTGAGATGCTCCATGCCGATGTAGCCGGAAAACACGCTCGCCCCCTTCAGCCAAATCATCCCTTGCTCGGTAAGCGGAAGCGCGCGATCATCATCATCCGGATCCGTGATGCGAACGGCAAGCCCGGGAAGCGCCTGCCCCACAGATCCCTCACACGTCCCGGGCACATAATACGGACTCGTTGGAGAGGGAGGAGCATCCGGCAGGTTCACGCAACACACGGGAGAAGTCTCAGTGAGACCGTAGCCCTCCAAGAGTTGCACCTTGCACTTGGAACGGAACTCAGTTGCTAAATCCCGGGGCAGTTTTTCTCCGCCTACGATAAAGTAGCGTACGCTGCGGTATGTGTCGGAACCGGCTCGCCGCAACATAGCGCGTGCGAACGTCGGCGTCGTGAGAATCAGAACACAGTTGTATTTCTCAATAATGTCGTTAAGCGTCTTGGCTTCCAGCGGCGAAGGATAAGTGACCATGCTGAAGCCGTACACGGCAGGCAACATCGTGCATACCGTCAGCCCGAAGCTGTGAAATATCGGCAAACTGCACAAGAACCTGCTGCCGGGCGGCAAGTAAACTTTGCTGAGCAACTGGCACACGTTCGCAATAATCATGCGGTGCGTGTATGCGACTCCTTTCGGTTCGCCGGAGGAACCCGAGGTGAAGATGAGCGTCGCTTCATCATCGCCATGTCTGGAGTCCAACTGCAACGCCCGCACAAGCAGCGCCGTGGGCGTGACTCGGGCAAAAGCCACCCAAGCCGCAATCCTCGTCAGCCCTATCCCCTTGAGCATGGCATCCAGGTGCAGCAAAGTTTCCTCCGCCGGCCAAGGGAACTGGGGCAGCTTGGTCATGAAAGCTCGAGCCGTAATAAAGCGTTTAATTCCGCTCTGCTGCACAATGCTGTGCATGGCGGCTTCCGATGACGTGTAATTGATGTTCACCGGAGAAATGCCGGCCAAAATGCAGGCGTAGTTGGCAATCATACCCCCTTTCCCGGGAGGAAGGATAATGCCCAGACGAGGCTCCTTCACCGTTCGCTTCAACTCCTTAGACAGAGCAATGGACACTCCCAGCAATTTGATGTAATTCAACTCCGAGCCATCCATCCCGTCAATCAACTTGGAATGCGGATTGTGCTTGAAACCTTCCACAAGCAACCGTCCGAGCGACATATTCAGCATGGGATGACTCTCAAACTCCGTAGCTCCTGCCAGCATCCACGCCTCAAGCGTGCGCTCTCCGCTCTGAGGACCGGGAGTCAGCTTCGGCATGATATGAATAACAGCCCAGTCGTACGACTCTTCCGTTGTGCAGGCAGACCATATGCTTTTACGATAAAACCCGACAAACACCGGCACCGGCGATATATGCAACGCCCCAAGCTGCATTAAAAACGGTTTGGGGACATCCGACAAACAGCCCATGACCTGCGCCGGTCTTCCGGGCAGGAAGACAATATGCCGACCGGCCTGCAACTGCTCCATCAATCGCTCACGCAACTCACGACTTTGACTGGCGCGAAATTTAAAGCTCACCACGCGTTTTTCCCCGATCTTCGCCAACACCTTTGCTCCAGGGCGCAGCTCCTCTTCCACCAGATACACGACCTTCTCCGCCCCTCCCAACTCGCGTTCAAGTACACCCAGCGCAGCCTCATCTATCCTATTCGGTAAAAACAGCGAGGGTCGATGCGGAAGATTCTCGTTGCCGTACACGCGTACCTGTCCCATGCCTTAAGCTTACCATATGCCTCTAAAATTGCAAGTTGTATTCTATCAAGAAGCCGTTTATCATGGACGTGAGTTACAGCGGGAGTGGCGCACGTGGACTACGCTCGGGCTGCAACTGCCGGTTCTGATGAATCGATGGGAGATGATTGCGTAGCAGACGAGATTCGATGCGTCCCATTGGCCCCTTGAAATGAGGCCAGAGCAAGCCAAGTTTCCTTGGCGAATCGTCAAGAAAGCTCCTTGTTCCGTCGCTCTCCCATTGGGTACGATAAAACGGGCGCATCCCATGACGAGACGCGCCCGTTTTTCTTAAAATTGAACGCTTCTTACGGCTTCACGACTGAAACCAGCACCACAGTGCCGTTGAACGGAGTCGTCACCTTCTCCGGCAGCGTGATCTGAGACAGCCGCAACGACTCATTGAGGGCAATACCGCTTATGTCAGCAACGATTTCGCCCGGGATATCCTTCACGGCGCTGCGAACCGGCAAGTCAAACACCAGCTGGTGCACCTGACCGCCCATCGCTACACCCACCGGCGTACCCTTCAAATGCACCGGCACCTCGGCGAGTACGACCGTCTCCGGAGTCACCGCCTGGAAATCTACGTGAGTCGTACTGTCAGTCAGGTGATTGTGCTGCACATGCTTAATGATCGTCAGCAGCTCCTTACCGTCCATCTGCAGAGTCACGAGTACACTGTCGGTTTCATCCTCACCCAGCAGCGCGCGAACATCAGCAGCCTTCATCTGCACGTTGATGTTCTCGCCCACCGCAGCGCCGTACACGACCCCCGGCACCCAGCCCTTCGCACGCAGAGCATTCAACTTGCCGGTTCCTGTTATCTCCCGCTTCTCAACTGCGAGTGTCTTTGTCTTCATAGCCTTTTGTGAATAAAGTTTGATTTGTTGGATAAGCTGCCGACGTCGGTGCGCATACGTCACCCGCCGAGTTCACGCGCCCCCGCCTGCGGGGCGAGAGCGGACGCACACGATGCCACGCTTCTCCCTGTTTGTCAAGTTTTATTTGCAATTCTGCTCAATTTTTCGATCACGTAATGCCGCATGAAGAATGCGCGCGAAAACGTCCGCCGTTTCTTCGGCATCCTGCACATGGTGGTCAGACGGTACAATGTCCTCTGCTCCCCAGTTGAGGTGCGAGGACCAGTAAGGGACGACGCCGTCCGAACTGTATGGGGAGTCATTGCATCCCCTGTCGCCAATGATGGTGTAAGTAGGCACATCGCGCACGCGCAGACGAGACAGACCACGGATGAAGCGGCTATCCGGCGAGAGTTGACGGATGCTGGTAAATTCCTCGACCAATCGACCGGGGCGCGTCAGCAAGTTGTCCTGCTGCAAGGTGGCGATGGAGAAGACCTCTTCCACCAACGTTTGCGGCAAACGAACGAGTCGGCTGAAGAGCAGGACGAATCGATTGCGCGCAATGGGAGCTCCACGATGCGGAGTGGCCAGGTAAACAACTCGTCCTGCTCGTATTGGCTCAAAGAAATACACATCCCGCATGGGCTCAAGCTGACGAAGAGGATGGGGACGATTCACAAAACGCTTGGACAGAAACGCAGCGAATGGATTGCTTCTTTTTTTGTCTCCGGCGACCTCAAGAAGTTTCCATGGCTCCGTACACTGGCTGTAACGTGTGATAAGCCCTCCCATGGAGTGACCGACAGCCACCATTCGTTCCCAGTTGGCATTGCGGCGCTGCGGATCAAAAAATTTGCGAGTACGGCGCAGGGCTGACCGATACCCTGCCGCAGTGATTGGCCATGCTAACCCCGTGGGATAATTGTAATACCAAAATTGAAAGTTTTTCCGAATGTCAGGTTCTCGCATCAAGCGATTCACTAGATTATCAAAAGTGGCCGCACTGCTGGCCAGCCCATGTACCAGCACAACCGGTATTTTCGCCGGATCATAGCGTTCCATGCACACCAGCCCCGTCGTGTTACGCACACGCTGTGGGCGCAATAGCCCCAGGAACCTATCTTTCTGCACCTGTGTGAGCTTCCAATACACTTCAATAGGAGCAGAAAAATCGCCGGCAAGCTGGTAGCGCATCCGTCCCGCTTGCACGTACTCGTGCTCACGACGTGAAATAAGGCGCATTACCGGTTTGCCTTCTCGGAACTCCAGCACGCCCGTGAGCGTACTCACCGTACCCCGCGCACGGAAAGCGGCTATGCCGAAATCCTGCTTGAGTTTTACCGCCGGTATCACTCCCACCAGCGGAACCCCCAGCCCGGGCGTCACATAACGTTCTTCCAGTTCTTCAAGTCGCACATCCTGCGCCGGCACAATATCGTCAAATACTTCCCCAAGTGTGTGAATGCTTCGCGCTCCTTCGTACTCCAACATGAATGCACACGGTAAATGCCGCCCTCGCACCAGCACATCGTAACGCACGCGCCGCGTGAGCCTGAGCAGATTGCGATTGTAGCGCTCAATTGCCTTCTGCCGCTCGACCGCATCCGTCTGCGCACGCCCCAACGCTCCCCAATCCTCGTGCAACTGCTCAATGAGTTCCTCCACCGCCCGCTCTCCGCGGACACTCCGCTCCGGACGCGGGCTGGGCAGCAAAGGACTCTCACATCCCGCCGCCAGCAGCAAAAGTGCGCAGACTATCCACGCCACGCGTCTGTGCGCCCAGAGACTCATGCTCAGCATACTAGACCATTGTTATTGTCCTGTCAATTCTATATTTCCGCATGAAAAAGGAACAATTTATCGAATGTCATTTTTCATTCCTTCGCGATTTTCCGCAAAATTTCCATGTTAAAGGATGATCGTCTCCGCTGTACCGGCGCTGCTGGCAGCCGCTATCATCCCTTCCGAGAAAAAGGACGATGCATTTCTGTTCTCGCATTTTGGTGTTGCTTTTACTCGTCGATGGTATAGAATGTCTCCGCTATGACATACGAAGTTTTCGACACGCCGCAGGACGCTGCCAAGAAGTTGGCGGCAGAGGTTACTCAGCTCATCCGCTCCCGCCAGGCTGAAGGCAAGGGTGTGGTGCTGGGGCTCGCCACCGGGGCCACTCCGCTCCCCTTCTACGCAGAGCTTATTCGCCTGCACAAGGAAGAGGGGCTCTCCTTCGCCAATGTGACCACTTTCAATTTGGACGAATACACCGGCCTGCCCCACGAACACAAGGAGTCCTACTGGTACTTCATGCACCACAACCTGTTTGACCACATCGACATCAAGCCCGAGAACGTGAACCTGCCCTGCGGCACGTTGGCGCCGGAGGAAATTCCCGCCCACTGCGCCGCTTACGAGGCCAAGATCAAAGCTTGCGGAGGCTTGGATCTCCAGATTCTCGGCATCGGTCGCACGGGGCACATCGGCTTCAACGAACCCGGCTCTGATGACACGACCATCACTCGCCAAGTAACGCTTGATGACCTCACCAAGACTGATGCCGCCCCTGCTTTCGGCGGCTTCGACAACGTACCCAAGACCGCCATCACGATGGGCGTTGCCACGATCATGGGCGCCAAGAAGGTGCGTCTGATGGCCTGGGGCGAGAAGAAGGCATCTATCGTGAAAAAGGCCATTCAGGGTCCGGTCACGGCGGATGTGGCGGCCTCTTTCCTGCAGAAGCACCCGGATGCGGTGTTCTTCTTGGACAAAGCGGCGGCGACCGAGCTGTAAAAACAACGGCAAAGATTCTCGCAGGGCGAGTGACAGCCATGTCATTCGCCCTGATTTTTCAGTAGAAAACTCCATTATACGCCGTCATGAACATTCAACAAATCCGGAATGCAACTCTCATTGTCACTTTCAGCGGCACGCGTTTTTTAATCGATCCCTGGCTGCTGCCCAAAGATGCTATGGCAGGCTTCGACTCCGCCATCAATCCTCACATCCGCCAACCGCGCTGCGATCTGCCCCTCAGGGTGGAGGGAATCATCGACGTGGACGCCGTCATCCTGACGCACTGGCACCCGGATCACATTGATGAGCTCGCCCTCGAGGCGCTGAGGAAGGATATCCCCTTCTTCGTGCAAAATGAGGGCGACAGCAGAATCATTGAACAGCACAGATTCACCGACGTGCGCGTCCTCTCGGAAAACGGAACGGAGTTCAACGCGATCAAGCTCACGAAGACCGGAACCCAGCACGGAGAACGCGCTATCGTCCAACCCATCTGCGACAGCCTGGGCATGCCGTACGACGCCATGGGCGTTGTCTTCACCGCTCCGGGAGAGAAAACGCTCTACATCGCCGGGGACTCCATCTGGTGCCCGGAAGTCCAAACCGCCCTGGATTCTTTTCATCCCGAGATCGTCGTCATCAATGCTTGCGGCGCCCGTGTCGCGTCCGGAGACCGCCTCATCATGGACCTCGAGGATGTCCGCGCCATCTCCTCCTACGCGCCGGGCGCCCTCATCATCGCCAGCCACATGGACACGGTGAGCCACCTCACTGTAACGCGAGACGACATCCGTGCTCTGCATCTCGCCAATGTGGCGATCCCGGAAGACGGCGAAATCATCATCCCGTAGCCCGGACATCCGACCTCGCTGCAGCGCATCCCTTCCTGAACCATGCAGGCGGCAGAGCACATCTACGTCCACATTCCCTTCTGCCACAGGGTGTGCCCCTACTGCGCTTTTTACAAGCATACGCCGGGAGCAACGAACATGCGCGGCTTTGTCGAGGCTGTGGCAGCGGAAGCCCGACTGCGCCTGCCGGAGGGAGCCGCGCCACGCACTCTCTACTTCGGCGGCGGCACGCCCAGTATGCTTTCGCCAACGCACCTGAGTCTCCTCGTGGAAGGACTGAGGCGACACCTGGATTTTTCCCAACTGCAAGAGTGGAGCTTCGAAGCAAACCCCGCCACCTTCACCCGGGTAAAGGCGGAACACTGGCATGACCTCGGCATCACACGCATCTCACTCGGCGCGCAGAGTTTTGATGAAGCCGAGCTGAAACTGCTGGGGCGCGAACACAGTCCGAATCAGATTGAGGAAAGCATCGCCCTGCTCCGCCAGGCCGGCATTCCGCAAGTAAACATCGACCTCATGTTCTGTCTCCCGGGACAAACGCCGGACGCGTGGAGCAAAACACTCCGGCGTGCCATCGACTCTGAGCCGAACCATATCTCCACCTACAGTCTCACTTTGGAATCCGGCACGCCGTTTGCCTCTCTCCCGGAGCCGAATGAAGAAACGCAGGTGAGCCTCTACACTCTCGCGCACGAGCTGCTCACCGCTGCGGGATACCAGCACTACGAGGTATCCAACTACGCAAAAAGCAGCCTCGAGCGCTCCCTGCACAACATCGCCTGTTGGATCGGGCAGGATTACATCGGACTCGGCCCCGGCGCCTGCGGGACAACGATGGGCGCCCGCTATGAAAACGCCCACGACACAACTCGCTACATCGCAGCTCTCTCGCAGGGCCAGCTGCCCCCCGGCAAAACTGAAAACCTGACGCTCGCCCAACGTCGCACGGAACTCATCGGGCTTGGTCTGCGCACTGATCAAGGCATTCCTCTCCCTCTCATTCCCTCGGAGAAAACGAATATCCTGCGTTCCCTCGCAGACGAAGGTCTTTGCCATCTCACGCCAACGAGACTTTGCCTTACCCCGCGCGGATTTTTGCTCGCTGATGAAATTGCACTACAGCTCATTTAGACCTGCAAGGTGCGTAACGCCTCAAAAGAAAAAGTCAACCGGCAGCATTCGTCTTCCCTTTTTCTTCTTGCCGAGAAGCATTTCTTGCGCTCAACAGCTGAATGGCAATCCGCAAAAAGCAATTCTATCCTTGCTTGTTTGCTCATTTTGAGTGGCATGCGTTTGATATGAATCCTTTATTTTGAAGTTATGTCCTACCACAGTGTTGATTTTTGGAAAAGCGGTGTAAATTGAAGTGGTGTTGGAGGTGACGGGGTGTCGCTAAATATGGGGAATGATTCGAAGTGCAGCAGGACAGCAGGAAGCCTATGACAATTTTATTGAGTGGCTGTTGGAGTCAGAAGCGCAGGAGGCGTATGAAGAGTATGTAGAGAGGAAGCAACGAGAATACGGCATTTTAGCGGAGAAGAAGAAAGCAAGGAGGATAAAGACGGACAATAGAGTGAGGAGAATACTAACGCCTCAGGAAAGGGAAACTGTAAAGAGGTTACAAAAGAATGGGCGTAGGACACTATTAAAGGCTTACAAATTCGACAACAAGGGATCACAAAACGTAGAGATTTATTTGAAGAAGAGAGGTAAGGTGTGGTGTTATCCGCTCAAAAGATGTATAATGGTTGATAGTCTCTTGTTTACCCATCTAAAAAAGCATGGTGAGGGGGAGAGTAGCAACAGAAAATCTCTTGCGAAATGTTTTGTGAATTGTTTGAGGTATCCGCAGGAAGTATGGAAACAAACGACAAGCAATAGGTATGTTTTCCTCAAAAATTTCTTGATAGGGGATGAAAATGATAGGAAGGAATGCGTAATTGTGGTGATAACCTCCCCAGATTACAGGGTTATAACATTCTATCCGATAGCCAATGACCCCGATGAGCTAGGAGAAAAAAGATGGGGAGAATTGGTTTACGAAGCTGGGGAATGATTGAGTTGGTGGTGTTTTTCTTCCTTTTCCGCCAAATCATAAAGGAAATCATATAGTTCTTCTTCGTTTGCCTCCTCCCAAATATCTGAGTTTGGGGCGAGGATAAAAGTTCTATACTGTATTTCTCTTTTGTCTTTTTTACCTTTTTGGTTATAAATTTCTTGGATAATGGCAGCATCCGCTGGATTAGAGTATGGTTGACATCTGAGAATGTTTCTTACTCTCCATACGGTCTCTTCAAAAGCACCAAGTTCGAGATCCCAAAGATACATGGATGAAGAAGTCAAATTTTCTACGAATCCCAGTTCGTATAACGCGCTTATCAAAGCATCGTGCCTCTTATCGTAATTCTCTCCATTCACCAGACGATAACTCAAGTTAAAACTCCACTGATAAATTGCCTCTGACATACTAATGCTTTCCTTTCTGGTTCATGTTGCACGAAAATGACGAATCCCCTCAACGGATAAAGCAAAAGCCCAAGAACCCGGGGTAAGGTGCAGGAAAAGAATTCCTGCACAAGGACTCTCCACTAAAAGCGACAATTCTTTTTAGTTTCACAGAGACCCAGCCCCCGTATTCTTGGGTTTGCGGGGGCAAGGAGTCTAAACTCCCCGCCCCATCTATAACCTAGGTTTTAATAACTACCAACAGCGGTATCATCACTGAGGGTCTGCGCCCACAAGGTTAAAGGTATGTACACCCCTTGCAAACTTGAGCGCAGTTTACCACGCTTCACCACGCTGTCAAGCACAAAAATTGGATTTCGTGATTTTTATGTGTTATAATAATGCTAGTCATGGAAATCACACTATATTAAAATAAGATTCTCCGTATTTTGAAAAATAGTAGTAAACTGATTTTATAGCAATTTCAAATGAAAGATTCTCCATTTCTTTTTGTGTCCAATGCTCTTCTCTGAAATAGAATGTACCTCTGTTAAATGTCTGTCCTGGCCCCTCATTGTGTAAGTGTATTCTGTTAAGTTTTCCAAACATTGCTATGGTAACAACCCGATCTAAAATAGAAGAATCTTCGGCAAAGTCACATCCGTCCCCAAAACACACAAATGGGAAAATAGATTCTGAAATCATACTTGTTCTAAATCCAATGACGTTTTTCCCTAGGCGTTCAATAGCGTTTCCTTGAGCCTGTTTAGCAAGACCTTTAGTCGTACGTATATCATTTGTTCCCTGATTCTTTTTCTCTGCTATGAGAATAGGGCATGCCTTTCCATTCGTGGAAACTATTGACAATATCCCGCCATCCGGTTTCATGGTTGATTTGGGTTTAGGATCGGCAAATTCAACATCAGGAAACGTTTCCCGCAACTCGCTTATCACCTCTACTAAAGTACACGATTGCTTCCAGCTTAATTTAATTCCATGAAATTTCTCCTCAAGCATCTGCTTGATGGTTTCAACAGCTTTTAACAATTCCTTTTCTTGGCGAGAAGAAATTACGTTGATAATCGTACCCTCTCGTTGGGTGCTCAATTGATTTTTGTGCGACATAGCTATTTCTTCTCTAAAAGAAAAAGGTATTCCTTGACACGTATATCTCTATTTTTCAGATTGCGGCATCCTCGGAACGTATTATAATCCGTCTCGAGAAAGTCAACTTGTCCTAATTTTTGCAGAGTACGCATAAAAGAGTCATACTGTACAAAACCCTCTGAGTTATAAGATATGAGAATAAACTTTGCTGGGCACTGAGATATAACATAAAACAATTCCTCCTGTGCATGTGCTGCCTTATTAAAGGCCGATCGCTTCCAATCATTCGGTATTCCCGACACATTTGAATAACTTATAGGAGGAATATATGAAGTTATAAGATTAAGCATAAAATAATTGGATCCATATGGATGCTGATTGTATGGCGGGTCCATATAAGCTAAATCTATCTCAGGAACAGCATTCACAGCATCACGAGCGTTCATTTGCAGCAAATGGTATTCTGACTCAAATCGAGAAAATATGGGAAGTTTTAATTCAATTTCCCCGAGGATACGGACGAGGGCATTCCTTCCAGTACCACCGAATTGTCCTATTCCTTCCTTATTTTTGTAGAATCCCTTAAAAACTCCCGATGTATTATTATGAACAGAGGCTTCGTACAAAAGAGGAGCAATAAAAAAATTCTTCATATGGTGAGGCACATCTTCTATTAGCCTCCTTGCTGTATCGATGTACATCGCATTTCTCCTGGTATAAAAGACTCTTTCTCCTGGTTGGATATTTGCCTCATCCTTTGGAGAATACATCTCTGTAATGAATCCTGGAGCCATCGACTTGCGAATTTGTGTACGAAGTAATTTGTAATAGTACGTCAATCCAGAAAAATTGACTTCAGAGCGATTTGCTAGGTAGCAGGAGTTGATTACATTAACATAGTCTTCTAAATCATTACTGTATAAAATGCTTGAATGAGATTTAAGTGCTCGAGAAACCACACCTGATCCCGCAAACACATCAAAACAAGTCAACTTATTTTTGTTCAGTCGTTTTTTTACTGTATTAATTCCTTTAGCAATGAAACCAAGCAGCGACCTCTTGTTACCTATGTAAGTTATAATTTGCTCCGTCAAGTATTTCGGGTTCTCATAGTCATCCCTAACATACGATTCCAAATCAAATAACGTGTCTTGAAGTGTTTCTGACATGCTTCTATTATATACCAAAATAAAAAGGGGAAAATAATGATTCCTTACAGCTTAGTGTTTGATTCTGGACACAAATAACCACTTGCGCATTCTCGCCACAGAACGAATCTGCCATACCTGCGACGTATATGGTAAGCGTTGAGATTCTATATGTTGATTATTAACGTGTTGCACAACTAGATATAGTATGACACGCCCATATTATATCTCTTTTTGTTGGACGTATCAAGCAGTTATTTAAGTAAGTTCTACGCCACTTTATTGACCGCTTGGCAAATGTAGGGAATAGCGGGACGATTGGGGACATCCACTCGGCGCGTGTAGCTTTGTGCCGTCATGATGTGACGCACCAGAAGCCGCATCTTCTCCGTGTATGTCTCCTTGGCATACGTTGCGAAGTTGAACCAGAGCAGGTAGTTGTTCAGGTGCTTCGTGGAAACGCCGTTAAACTCCCGCACAAAGCGTTTCACCCCGCCGTGATAGGCGTTGACGTGCTGGATGCTGTAACATCCCTTCTTGGAAGAATAAGCGTCCACCATCACGCGATTGAGTCCATGCTCGGAGGCGAGGCGATTGTACACCGATGCCCCATCTGCACACACCGTAGAATCCTCTGCAATATGCCCACCCAGCACCGCCTCCAGCCCCGCATAAGAACCCTTGCCGGTCTCCGCGACCTTGGCAACGCTCTTCCCACTGCGATTCACGGCACACGGTACACAGACTTGCTCAAACGAACGCCCGCGCGGATTTTTGCTCGCTGATGAAATTGCACTACAGCTCATTTAGACCTGCAAGGAGCGTAACGCCTCAAAAGAAAAAGTCAACCGGCAGCATTCGTCTTCCCTTTTTCTTCTTGCCGAGAAGCATTTCTTGCGCTCAACAGTTGAATGGCAATCCGCAAAAAGCAACTCTATCCTTGCTTGTTTGCTCATTTTGAGTGGCATGCGTTTGATATGAGCCCTTTATTTTGAAGCAATGCGGGTTGTGATTCTTGTTGGCAGCGATTTGAATGATTTGTTTGACTTTTTCTGCAATGAGCGTAGGATGGGGGCAGCTCCTCATGCTGCGTCTCATCATCACTGCATCATTGCTCATCCTGAGCAACACCGTCATGACCTTCGCGTGGTATGGCTTCCTGCGCAAACCGGGGGAATGCGTATCGCAGGGGATGTGGAAACTCATCATGATGAGTTGGGGTCTGGCCTTTTTTGAGTACTGCCTGATGATACCCGCCAACCATATCGGACGCTCAGCGGGGCTGACGCTGGCGCAGCTCAAGATTATGCAGGAGGTGATCACTCTGAGCGTCTTTGTTCCCTTCATGATTCTCTACATGGGAGAGCAATGGAAATGGGATTACCTTTGGGCCTTTCTCTGTCTGTTGGCTGCCGTATTCTTTGTCAACCGGGAGGCCTTAATGACCGCATAAGCCGGAGATGACAATGAGCCTGAGTCTGCAAGAACTGGGCGGTACGATTGAGCAATTTTTGCTCTATCTTGCGGCAGAACGCGGCCTGAGCGCCCACTACCGCTCCTCGGTGAGGCAGAGTCTCACCCATCTCCGCCACTACCTGGAGGAGCGCAACATCTCCCCGGATGCCGTGCATGACGCCACACTGGTAGAATACCACCACGACCTGCTCTCAGAAGGATTGGCTCCCTCCAGCGCGCGCATCATGATGGTGCATGCGCGCATCTTCTTCCGCTACCTCGCAGCGCAGCGCATTCTGCCCGTCAACCCGGCGGCGCTGGTGCAAAGCGGTCGTGTAGGCATGCAAATACCGCAGACCTTGTCCGAAAAAGATGTGCGAGTTCTCCTGGAAAGTATCGACCTCCATGATTTGCCTTTCGGTGCAAGAGACCGTTCGATTCTCGAGATGCTCTACGGCAGCGGTCTGCGCGTCAGTGAACTTGTCTCCCTGCGCCCCGAGCAGGTTGATTGGGACGAAGGCTTTGTGCGCATCACCGGCAAAGGAGACAAGACGCGCTACGTGCCGCTGGGCGGCGTCGCTGCACAAGCTCTGAGTTTTTACCGTGAACATGCGCGACATCTGCTGCTCAAGGAGAACAAGCCGGATCCGCGCGTGGTGTTCCTCTCGAGGCGCGGAGGCAAGCTCACGCGCGAACGCATCCGTCAAATCATCAAAACGCGTGCGGCAGCGGCGGGATTGAATGAGAACGTATTTCCGCACATACTGCGCCATTCTTTTGCGACACACCTGCTGGAAAACGGCGCCGATCTGCGCGTCATTCAAGACATGCTCGGCCACGCCGATTTGGCCACCACGCAAATCTACACCCACGTGGAGCAGAAGCGTCTCGTCTCTCTTCACAAAAACTTCCACCCCCGAGGCAGGATGCACTGAAGCAGTGCCGCGTCAGATTCGCTCGCGCCGCCCGCGAGCACGGATCAGGGTGAGTACGCCGACCCGACGCACGCCGGGCAATTTGCGCAGTAACTTGGCACAAGCGCGTGCCGTACTGCCGGTAGTGTACACATCATCCACCAGGACCACGTTCTCGCCCGGCAAGACACGCTTCCCGCTTGCATAAGCAGACCGTACTGCGTAAGAGCGCATGGCATTGAGCCGTCTTTCCCCGGCAGAGAGACGCGTCTGGCTTTCTTCCGCAGTTGAGATACGCTTGAGCGGGCAAGCCACCGGCAACTTGCGAAGCTTTCCGAGCGCCCTCGCTATCTCCTCGGCCTGATTATAGCCTCGGGCAAACAAGTGCGCCCTTGCGGCCGGGACAGGTACGATGCAGTACCGCCCCGGCTGCATAAGTTGCGGCGTGTCCTCCCACAGACGATTGAGCAACTCTCCCATGATGGGCGCCAGGTAATTGGCATGGCGATATTTGAGACTATGCACCAAGTGACGCGTGCTATCATTCATCAAATAGGCGCTGCGAGCAAAATCATAATCATGCGATGCGGCGCGGCATTGTGGACAGCGCATAGGATCCTCCTGGCTGCCGACCACAGGCGAGCCGCAGTACAGACAAATAGGAAGCGGCACAGCCGGGAGCTTGGCAATGCAAGCTTCGCAAAGCTCCCCCTCGCACGGCTCGTGGCACAGCTCACACAGGCTCGGATAAATCCAGCGCAACATCAGCGGTGCCGCCGTAGAAATTCCTTCGCCGCGTTTTTATACGCCCACGCAGCCGCCCCCTCCGGATCATGCTCCAACACGGTGCGCCCGAAACTCGGGGCCTCCGCCACCCGGACCGAACGCGGTATCACGGTCTCGTAAATCTTATCGGGCAGATTCTCCTGCACTTGGGCAATGACCTGGTTAGCCAGATTGGTATTGTTGTACATAGTCATAATGACCCCCTCATGGATAATGCCGGGTTGGACACCGCTATCCCGTATCTGGTCAATGACAAAGAGAATTTTCGAAAGGCCCTCCAGGCTCAGGAACTCGCATTGCATGGGCGTAAGAACCTCGTCGCTCGCGCAGAGCGACGCCGTCATCAGCACGCCAAGCGACGGTGGCGTGTCCAAAAAAACGTAGTCAAATGCTGCGTTTTCACGCAAGCCGGCAAGAGCGCGCTGCATGCAGTACGTGTGCTCGCCATTTTGCGTGAGTTCCACTTCCACGCCGGAAAGATCCATATGTGAAGGAACGATGGAAAGATGGCGACGATTGGCAGAAAACACCAAATCTTCCAAACGGCAATTGCCAATAAGAGCTTGATAGAGACTCTGCTCCCCTGCTACGGAAAAACCGAGCGCAGAAGTTGCATTAGCCTGAGAATCCACATCAATAAGCAGCACCTCCTTGCCGCGCGCCGCCAAAGCGGCTGCCATATTCACGGCTGTGGACGTCTTTCCCACTCCCCCTTTCTGATTTGCTATGGCAATGACCTTCACGCCCGCCATTCTACCCAATCCCCCATCCATTTTCAAGCCGATATTTTGTTGGTCATCTCATCCTCCCTGTGGTAGGATAGCGCCATGAACTGCACTGACGAAGTTTTGGCCGCCGCGCGAGAATTGTCGGCAGAAATGAGCGCCTTGCGTTTCGCCCCTCCCGTAGCCTTCACCTACAACCCGCTTGATTATGCTTGGGCCGGGCATGAGGCCTACATCCGTCGCTTCGCCACCGGTCCCAAACAGGCGTTCTACTTGGGCATGAATCCCGGCCCTTTCGGTATGGCTCAGACCGGCGTCCCTTTCGGCGAAATCCCTGCCGTCACGCTCTGGATGGGCATCACTGCTGTCATCAACCGACCCGAAAAAACTCACCCCAAGCGTCCGATCCAGGGCTTTTCCTGCCCACGCTCAGAGGTGAGCGGTCGCCGACTGTGGGGACTCTTTGAACAACTCTACGGCACGGCGGAGAACTTCTTCGCCCACGCCTATGTAGCCAATTACTGTCCTCTCATCTGGATGAGCGAAAGCGGCGCAAACATACCCCCGACCCAGCTTCCCCGCGAGCAGGTCTCCCGCATCGACGACGCCTGCCAACGCCACCTCGTGCGCCTCATCCGCGCTCTGCGTCCCACATGCCTCATCGGCGTGGGCGCCTACGCCCTGCAGCAACTTCAAATTGCGGCAGCGGCCATCCCGGAGGCATCCTTCACCCTCGGCAGCATTCTGCATCCCAGCCCCGCCAGTCCCCTTTCCAACAAATGTTGGCCGGATAAACCTCGTGAGCAAATTTTGGACATACTCAGACGGGCGCAGCTTCCTCCCCCGCCTTTTGCGTAAAGTCTTCCCTGAACCTCCTCGTTGACCTTTGAGCAGAGCTCCCTTCTCTCCTCATTTGCGTCTTTGTTAAATTTTCCCGTTGACTATTATATATCAATTTAATAAAAACCGACCTCTCTTTTAATCTTGCAATCATTCCCCATTGGGGGTATCATCCCAGCGGCGCGTTGCAATGCGCTCACGCAATCACATCATTTTTAAGCAATGGACTTCATATCTTCATACGCTGCATCCCTCTGCCCGTCGCTTACGCTGGCCGTGACAAACCGAGCCAAAGAAATGAAGGCGAAAGGAGAGCAGATATTCGGTCTCGCCGGCGGAGAACCGGATAAAGACACCCCGGAAAATATCAAGCAAGCCGCCATCGCGGCCCTGCAACAGGGGCACACCAAGTACACGCCATCCGCCGGTCTTCCCGCCCTGCGACAGGCGATAGCCGACAAGCTGAAGCGCGACAACCACCTGAGCTACACGCCCGATCAAGTTTGCGTATGTTCCGGCGCCAAGCCGGCCGTGTACAGTGCGCTGCGCGCTACCATCAGCCCGGGAGATGAAGTCATTATACCCTCCCCCTACTGGGTAAGCTATCCCTCGATGGTGGAACTGTGCGGCGGCACACCCGTGTTCGTGGAAACAAAGGCGGAGAATGCTTGGAAAATCACAGCTGAGGAGTTTTCGAATGCCATGACTCCCCGCACTAAGATGATTATTCTGACCACCCCACATAACCCGACCGGCACGGTGTACAGCGAAGAAGAGCTGAGAGCCATCGGCGAAGTTGCGGTGGATGAGGACATCTTGATCTTGGCAGATGAAATTTACGAGCATCTCATTTACGGCGAAGCCAAACACGTCTCCATCGCTTCTCTCTCGCAGGAACTCTACGACCTCACCATCACCATCAACGGATTTTCCAAGAGCTATGCCATGACCGGCTGGCGCCTCGGATACTCCGCCGCACCGGACGCAATCGCCAAGACAATCCGTCTCATCCAGGACCACACCGCCTCCAATGCAACCACTTTCGCTCAGTACGGCGCCATTGAGGCGCTCACTGGCGATCAGTCCTTCGTCAGCGACCTGCGTGAGGAATATGACTTCCGTCGCCAGTACGTTTTCGACCGCCTTTCCAAGATGGCCAAGGTAAAGATTGTCGAGCCGCTCGGCGCCTTCTACTTCTTCCCGGATATCAGCGCCACAGGTCTGGATTCAATGACTTTCTGCGAGCGCCTGCTGGAGCGTTACAAGGTAGCTGCCGTTCCCGGCGTTGCTTTCGGAAATGACCACGCCATCCGCATTTCCTACTGCACGTCGTTGGATGTCCTCAAGGAAGGGCTCGACAGACTGGAGGATTTCTGCCGCAAGCTCTGAGCAAATCTTTCCCTGCTCTTATTGGGATGGAGCGGGGGGCGGCACGGCAATGCTTAACCCCTCCTCTTCTTGTTCCGCCCTATGATGAAGGTTTCAACCAAGGGTCGCTATGCTTTGCGCGTCATGGTAGCTCTGGCAAGCCAACCGGACGCTCGGCCGATTTCTCTGCGCGCTGTCGCTGAACAACAACATCTCACCCTCAAATACCTTGAAAGCATCATTGCGCTGCTTTTGCGGGAACAACTCGTTGTGAGCGTACGTGGAAAAACCGGTGGCTACCGGCTTTCCCGACCTCCCTCGCGTTATACCGTGTACGAAATTCTGCAGGCCACTGAGGGGGAGCTGGAACCTGTACGCTGTCTCAACGAGAAAGAATTCCCCTGCCCCATGGAAAAATACTGCCCCACACAACCCGTGTGGCGCGGTTTGCAACGCGTCGTTCGGGACTACCTGTCATCAATCTCTCTGGCGGATCTTGCCCGAACGCCCGACGGCGAGTTTACTTTCTGCGACGGCATCTGAGTCTCCCCTGCCTCTGCACTGGCGCATACGCAGTTCGGTATATCTGTAATTTTTGAATGCGGCATGTCTGAATTGCAAAAAAAATGCAAAAAAAGCTTGCCAAGCGGCAAGGATACCGATAAAATGCCCCGGCACCTGCGGCAACGCGGTGTGGATGGAGCGGTAGCTCAGTTTGGTTAGAGCGCAGCCCTGTCACGGCTGAGGTCGCGAGTTCAAGCCTCGTCCGCTTCGTCATTTGGCGCGATCGCCTGCTCGGCGGTCGCGCCTTTTGTATCGAAAGGGCCGGGAAGGATGCAACAAAACGCTGAAATGAGCATCTTTGAATGCGGACGGAATAGCAACTGAATATTGCGCTTGCAGACGGCGTTAACTTGTGGCATACTTAGCGCGTTCGTACAACTATGCCACGTATTTACATCAGGGAGCCAAATCATTTTTACACCTACGAACTTCCGGTGGTCCCGGGAGGAGAGGTCGTGGTGGGCAGTGCGCCCACATGCCAGCTGGCATTGCCCGGAGTCAACGGCTTATCGTCCACGCACGCTCGTATCGTATGCCAGCCGCAGGGCTACGTAATTGAGGACCTGCACAGCCAATACGGCACATTGCAGAATGGACGGCCCGTGCAGTCAGAGTACATGCAACCCGGTTTGGAATACATGCTGGGAGCCGCCTGCATCACCTTGGAGCCTGTGGCCGCCGCCCAACCAGCGCAACCGGTTCAGCCCTCACCGACAGCCGTCGAATCAGCCAAAACCGGCGCCGCTCCTGAGACGAAAAAGTCTCCCGCGATAAAGCGGCCGGGAACGGGAGTGAAGGGAGCGAACCAGCACACGGATATCAGCCAACTTGCCAAGAAGTTCGACCGCAGCGGCAGCAGGAGAGGCTCCGCGTTCACTTTTGTGTACGTCGTCATCATCCTGTTGCTGGCTCTGTACGCCGGAATTGCATTGCGCCACTGGGAACGCACGGGGAACTTCCTGCCGGGCATCCAAGCAGACGGAAAGTGATGGTCGTTCACGGCAGCAAATCGGTGGCGTGGTCAGCAGCGTTGCTGATGCTGTCATCGGTCGTTTTGCTGACTTCGTGCAAGGACAGGGAAGAAGCCGAAGAGAGTCCTGCTCCGAGTGAGAGGATACCCCTGCAGCCGACGGAGCCGACAGAGCCGAAGGCGCAGGATGTAAGACTGCAAATACTGCCCTTGCTTTCGGATTTTCCGATGGTGAAGTTAGGAGATGTGCAAATGGCGAGTTCGCACGAGGAAGATGGAAGCGTGCTGGTGACGGCGCGCGCCATAATCCAAGTGGAAGAGAACTTGTATAAGTCAGAGGATGCGCCGCTAATATTCAATGAGGAAAGAAAAGAGATAAACGCGGCGATTAACCGAGCCATGTTGCCGGAGGCGGTCTATCTGCTGCAGGCAGGAGCAGAAACTTCAGCCATTACCGAGGAGGATCGTGTTGCCAAACCGCTGCCTGAGCAACTCAAAAAAATGGCCGACGAGATCAAGTCCCTGGCAGAGGATTCCGTGCACCGACTGCGAGTCCCTGCCCAAACTACAGTGGAGATACCGGTCTCCATGCGTGCCCGCAGGTCTGACGGGCAGTGGCTTTTCAGTGACATCGGCTTTGACACGGCTCCTCTGCGCAGCCTGTTGCCGCTGATTCCCGAGAAAGCGCTTCCGGAAAACGCGACCGTAGTGACGGATGACTTTGAGATGAAGCGTCGGACCCTGTTACGCGAAAAAATCGAAGCTTTTAATTCCGCGACAAAGCCGTACATTGAAAAGCGTGAGCAGGAGACCCGCTCCAGGATGCTGGAAGCTCAAGCGCGCCGCGAGGAAGCCGAAAAAGCCGAGCAGGAGGAAGCTGCCACGCGAGCTGAACGTCGCAAAACCTGGGAGACTATGTGCGAAAAGTTGCTTTACACCGCCGCCTCGTACGTCGGAGAGTGGAAGCGCGCTGAGGCTTTCGGCAAGTTTACGCTGCGCATTGCAAAAGCGGCAGCTTTCCCGGATGCTCTTCAGTTCATCGGTACTCTCTCCGACACGGATTTGCCGCAAGCGGAGCTTCGCGTTGTGGGACGTTGCGAAGCTCCTCCCAAGAGTGGTGAAGCCGTTTCCTGCGTGATTCATGTGTACAGCGGTCGCTATGATCCGGATGTTGCCACGGCAGAGGTTTTTGACAAGAAAGATGGAGTCATGCTGCTTTCTTTATCGGAGGACGGCTCGCTCACCGGTAAGCTGACTTGTGAATCATGGGGCGATCAACCGGAAAAAGCCTTTGACGTACACTTGACTCTGGCACCCAAAAAGGATTCGAACCACCGCGCTGCAAAACGGCGTCCGGCGCCGCGATCCCAGCAACCGACTCCCCAGGCGCACTGAACTTCCTCGCGCGCTGCCCGGCTTTCCGATCGTCCGAGCGAGCTGAGCAACTCAAATGAGCTTGAGACGAACGAGGTCCTGCGTATCAATCAGCCCGACAGGGTGATTCTGCGCATCGAGTACCACGAGATCATCTATGCGGCGATCACGCAGCGTTTTTACCGCTGCAACAGCCAGTTGGTCGGCGTGCACAAATACGGGAGAAACCGTCATAAATTGCGCTACGGGCAAAGCACCGCAGTCCGGATTGGTCTGGAAAGTGCGCGCGAAATCGCCGTGCGTGAAGATGCCGGCCAACGTTCCGTCCTCCTTGGTGAGCACGCAGGCGCCGCTGCGCGCCTTAGTCATCGCCACCAGGCAATCCATGACAGTCACCCCGCTCGGCAGAATGGCCAAATCCTTGCGCATGATGTCGGAGATGCGTGTCAGCAATGCCCGCCCGAGCGAACCGCCGGGGTGACTGCGTGCAAAATCCTCCCTGGTGAAATGCCTTGCCTCCAGAAGCGCCACAGCAAGCGCATCTCCCATCACGAGCATCGCGGTGGAAGATGAGGTCGGCGCCAGATTCAGCGGATCGGCCTCACGCTGCACCGAGGTGTCCAAAACAATATCCGAAAGCTGTCCGAGGGTGGAACCCGGCTTGCCGGTCATGCCGATGATGGGCATATCGTAGCGTTTCAGGAAAGGAAGCAGTGTGAGCAGCTCGGAAGTTTCACCGGAGAAAGACATCGCAATGCAGGCATCGCCATCTTGGACAATGCCCAAGTCGCCGTGCATCGCATTCATGGAATCCAGAACAACCGACGGGGCCCCGGTGGAGGTGAGCGTGGCTGCGATTTTATTGCCCACCAACCCGCTCTTACCCACCCCGACCACGATTATCTTGTGGCCGCTCTCAACAGCTCCCTTCATAGCTTCTACCGCTCGGTTGAAAGAATCATTGAGTTGCGCCCCGATGGCCCGCAGCGCTTCAATTTCATCTTCAAAAACTTTCTTCCCGCGTATCGTGTGCTCTGTCATTGTTGGGGCGTAAGTTGTCGCAACCATGCTAGCACACGCATCGCAGCTTGTCAAGGTGCGCAAACGCAGCGGCAAGTCTTGTTATCGCAATCCCCGTGTGTGTGATGAGGAAAAGCATGAACGCAGCGGCAGCGAGGCGATACCACCCGAAAATCGAAAGGCTGTGACGCCGGAGGAAGGAAACCATCCAACGGACAGCTGCGATGGAGCTCGCCCAAGCCACCAACGTACCGACGAGCATGGGCAGCCAACCGATCTGCTGCAGCATATCCGCACCGTGCGCAACGGCATCGTGACAAGTGGCGGCGCCCAGCGTGATGAGTCCGAGCAAGAAGCTGAATTCCACTGCTGCAGCAAGGCTGAGTCCCATGCAGAGACCGCCGAGCATCGTCATGAGGCTGCGGCTGACTCCGGGGCACATAGCGATGCACTGCATGAGCCCTATCCCCAGAGCGCCGCACGGCGAAAGGCTCTCCAACGGCCTTCCGTAATCAGCGCGACCGGAATGCTTACGCGACCGCACATAGAGCAGGATAACGATACCGCCAAGCGCCCAACTCACCATCACTGTGGGTGCATTAAACAGATAGGTCTTAATGAAGCGCGAACAGAGCAGCCCCACCACGGCTGCGGGGAGAAAGCCAATGATGAGATTCATCATCAGTCGTCGTCCTTCCGGACACCTGCCCAAGAGCCCGCGCCACATCTGCAACACGCGAGGAAAATACAGTCCCAGCACGGCGAGAATGGCTCCGCCTTGAATGCAAACTTCGAATGCACTGAGAGCGGAGCTCTCCTGCATGCCCAGCAGGTATTGAGCAATAATCAAGTGCCCGGTGGAGGAAATAGGCAGGTACTCCGTAAGCCCCTCCACGATTCCCAGAACAATGGCTTGAAAGATGTCCATAATTCAGTTGCCGCTCTTGAGGACATTGATGAAGGCTTCCTGCGGGATATTGACACGCCCGATAGCCTTCATGCGCTTCTTGCCTTCTTTTTGCTTTTCAAGGAGCTTGCGCTTACGCGTCACATCGCCGCCGTAGCATTTTGCCGTCACGTTTTTGCGCATGGGCGAGATGCTTTCGCGGGCAATGATTTTGCCGCCAATGCAGGCTTGAATCGCCACGGTGAACAGCTGGCGCGGGATGACCTCCTTGAGTTTGAGCGCCAGCTCACGTCCCTGAGCTTCTGCGCGCTGGCGATGTACAATCATCGAAAAAGCGTCCACCGGCTCGCCAGCGATGAGCATGTCCATCTTCACGAGCTGAGCGGGATTGTAGCCGTCGAATTCGTAATCCATGCTTCCGTAGCCTCGTGTGATGCTCTTGAGCTTGTCGTTGAAGTCCACCAAGATCTCGGCCATGGGAATGCGACAAGTGAGCATCACGCGTGTATCATCAATCGTCTCGGTATGCACCACCTCGCCGCGCTTTTCCATGACCAGGCGCATGATATCGCCAATGTACTCGCTGGGCAACATGACAAACACTTTCACCATCGGCTCGCGAATCTGCTGAATTTCCTGCGTCTCAGGGAGCATTCCCGGGTTGTCCACGATGAGTTCCGAGCCGTCCGTTTTGGTAACTTCGTAGATGACTGAGGGATAGGTCGAGATAACATCCATGTTGAACTCGCGACGCAGGCGCTCTTGGATAATTTCCATGTGAAGCAGCCCCAGAAAACCGCAGCGAAAACCGAATCCGAGAGCCACGGAACTCTCCGCCGTGTAGGTAAAGGCGGCATCGTTGATCTGCAGCTTCGCCATGGCCGCTTTCAGATTCTCGTAATCGGACGTATCCACCGGATAAATGCCGGAAAAAACCATGGGGTGGATCTCCTTGAACCCCGGCAGTGGCTCGCTGCATGGATTTTGCAGGTCGGTGTAAGTATCGCCTATTTTCACATCGGCGGTACTCTTCATATTGGCGATGATGTAGCCCACATCGCCGGTTGTCAACTCCTCTGCGACCTGCATACCGGGAGTAAAGACGCCCACCTCTTTCACCTCGAAGGTATCCGGCGTGGCAAAGAGCTTCACTTTCATCCCGCGCGCTACGCGCCCGCTCACCACGCGCACGTACGATACGACTCCGCGATACGCATCATACACCGAATCGAACACCAGCGCGCGCAGCTTGTCGTCATCCGCCTGAGTCGGAGCGGGAATGCGCTGCACGATAGCCTCCAGCACTTCGTCAATGCCAATGCCCGCCTTTGCTGAGCACAGAACAGCTTCCTCCCGCGGAATACAGATGAGTTCTTCAAGTTGGCGATACACCTTGGGCAGATTGGCGCCCGGCAGGTCAATTTTATTGATCACCGGCACAATCTCGAGCTTCTGCTGCATGGCCAGGTGCATGTTGGCAAGCGTTTGCGCCTCCACTCCCTGCGCGGCGTCAACGATAAGCAGCGCCCCGTCGCACGCCGCCAGCGAGCGCGACACCTCGTAGGAAAAATCCACATGACCCGGCGTGTCAAGAAGGTTCAGCTCATAAGTCTCGCCGTCCTGCGCCGTGTATCGCATGGTGACCGGGTGAGATTTGATGGTAATGCCCTTCTCGCGCTCCAGATCCATGGCATCCAGCAGTTGATCCTGCTTGTCTCGTTCGGCAATGGTGTGCGTGCGCTCCAGCAGGCGATCCGAAAGTGTCGTCTTGCCGTGGTCGATGTGCGCAATGATGGAAAAGTTGCGCTTAAGTCGGATATCCGTGGGCATGCGCGCGCTGATCTGTGAAAAGGGAGAAACCGCTCGCAGCCGGAACTGCCGCCCCCTCGCATTCTACCCCCGCACGGGCTCGAACCGTGGACAAACTGATTAAGAGTCAGCTGCTCTACCAACTGAGCTACGGAGGCATGTCTCGCGGGCATCGTGCAACGCATACGCAGCACGCCGCGAATACCCCCGCACGGGCTCGAACCGTGGACAAACTGATTAAGAGTCAGCTGCTCTACCAACTGAGCTACGGAGGCTTTTCGATGGCGACACACCCCCGAAAAAGGAAGCCGCTGGTCAGATTTGAACTGACGACCCACGCATTACGAATGCGTTGCTCTACCACTGAGCTACAGCGGCGGCGTGTACGCGGGGGGAGTAAAGCATATTTTTGCGTGCTTTGCAAGTACAAAGTCGCGATTTTTCGAGGAAACTCAAAAAAGATCGTGCCTCAGAACGATACTCACGTCAATTGAGACAGACGTGATTTTACTTGCTGAACTCAGGGAAAGATGGGATAATGCACGCTGGATGGAGTACGAACTCACCATCGTGACCGGCGCATCATCCGGACTCGGAGAAGGCTTTGCTGAGGCATTGTCCGGGCGGACGCGCCGTATGGTCCTGGTGGCGCGCAGGCAAGAGCGTCTGGAAGCATTGGCGCAACGGCTTGGCAAGCTGTATCCCTCCACCGAGTTCGTGAGCATGCGTTGCGACTTAGCGCAAGCCTCCCAACGTGACGAGCTGCTCGCTCGTTTAACCCGACTTTCGCCCGGTCGCACTCTTCTGATTAACAATGCAGGGTTGGGCGATTATGGAGAACTCGCCGCAGCTCAAATCGTGAAGATACGGCAGCTCATGGAAGTGAACATGCTGGCTGTGGCGGAGCTTGCGCATGGTCTGTTGCCGCGACTGCAGAGGGATGGAGGCGATGTGGTAAACATCGCCTCGCTGGCGGCGGATGTTTTTTTGCCGGACTTTGCATTGTATGCGGCCAGCAAATCGTTTGTGGCGTCTTTCTCGGAAGCTTTGCGACTTGAGTTGCGCGGGTCGGGTATTCGTGTGCTGGCAGTCTGCCCCGGGCCAGTGCATACAGAGTTCGGCAGTGTGGCAAAGCGTGATGGGTACGATTGCGGAGACATGCCGCTCAAGTCATGCTTCTACACATCGGCCGATGCTGTGATCCGCAGCGCATTGCGGGCGCTTGAAAAAGGGGACGCGCGGTGCTACCCTTCCCTCAAAGTGTGGATCAGCGGCTGCCTGCTCCGGCTGCTGCCGTTGTGGCTCAAGCGAACCATCTTGGCAACGCGCCCGCGTCGGGTGAGTATTCAATCGGGTAAGGCGTCATGAGGATTTTGAAAATCAGAGGTCTTCACTGGGTGTGCGGGGGCTTGCTGTTGGTGGCGGGCTTGACAGCGGCCTCGCTGTGCACCCCTTACCCGGCACTTCTCGTGCAAACATTGCGCGAGAAGCCGCAGCCTGAGGTGCGAATTATTGAAAGACGCGTGGAAGTTCCTGTGGAGGTGCGAGTGGAAACGCCTGTTCCGGTGTCGGAGGGCGACAGCGCCGCTTCAGAGGCGCCGAAGCCGTGGAAGCCGGGATCACTTGCACCAGGCATAAAACTGGAGCTGCCGCCCTACCCGCCGGTACTGCCGGAGAAATTAAGCTCCGGTTCCTTTGAGCAATTCACGGCCCTTGGCAAAAACTTGCACCTGCGCAGTTCCGTCAACTTTTCTCCCGGTACCACAGCCGGACAAGACCGAAAAAATCGTTCGTCCTATCAGATACGTATCAGCATGGACCTTCTTGTGCCGCATCCGGCAAACGGTCAGGAATTGCTCCTCGTCAATCCCGAGCTTGCCAAAGTCCTGCCTCGTTATCGCGAACTGATGGAGAGGGCGCATGTATCGCGTTGGTTTTATGCCATGTACCGCCACAAGCAGAATCAAGTCCGACGTGCCATTGCTTCGCTTTCACAGCCCTTAGATCGGCATAATTACTACGATACCGACACGATTTTAGAAATCGTCGCTCCCGAAACGCACCGGCGTGTGCTATGGATTCAGGCGGACATGGATGTGGTGAGTGACGGCTCCGACGGAGATCGTCTGCCCACCATGCCGGAATCCATACGTAAAAGCGACTATTACCAGCCCACCACTTCGTACCGCTGGAAAAAGCGCTCTGCAACTCCCAACCCCCTTCTGCCCGGGTGGGAGGCGCGCCTCGCTAAACTCCAGAAAGAGAAGCCTCGCAAGTCAGCTGCAATTGACAATGCGAAGCGAATTATCTGGGATATCAAGCGGTACAGTTACCTGCTTGCGCAGTATGACCCCTTCATCGTTGTCCCTCTCACATTGAAAGAAGGTCGTGATGACAAATTCCGCCCGCAACCGGGCGACTACGCTGTGGTTATCGTCGGTCAAAAAGCATACCCCGCCATCGTGGGCGATTTCGGCCCGCGCGATAAGGCCGGTGAAGCCTCATTGCGACTCGGAAAGCTCATCAATCCCAAGGCAGATGTGTATGCTCGACCGGTGTCGTCTCTGGGTGCCTCCTACGTCATTTTCCCGCATTCCAAGGAAGCGGAGAATGGACCGATTGATTACGAACGCTTGAACGCTCGTTGCCGGGAATTGTTGAATGAAATCGGGGGCCTTGGCGAAACAGCGGAATTCGTAGAGATTGTGGATTTACTGACCCCAAAGCCAGCTCCTGAAAAAGTTCAGAAAAGCGCGCCGGACCCAACAAAAAACGCGAAGAACGCTCCCGCTTCGCAAGCGGTCTCTCCCGTCCCCGACACGGCGGCGTCAACCACACCAAAAACACCGCCAACTAAGTCGTCGTCCGGAAAATCGTCAGAACCGTCCGCAACTCCTGCGGCAAATCCGCCGTCCGTCCCTCCTAAAAACAACACCCCGAACCAACCATGATTTCCTTCCTTCGAGGCACCGTATCTGAATCCCTTCCGCAACGAATTGTTCTGGATGTGGGAGGCGTGGGCTACGAGGTCACGGTGCCGCTTTCCACCTACGATGCGCTCAACCCTCAACCCGGTCAGCAAATCAAACTCAAAACGCATTTCCATATTCGCGAAAATGCACAAATTCTCTACGGCTTTGCAACGGATGAGGAACGTGACATCTTCCGTCTTTTAGTCGATCGCGTGAGCGGCATCGGTCCGGCCACAGCTATCGCAGTGCTGAGCGGCATGCGAGTCAGTGAGTTCAAAAAAGCCGTAGTGCAAAAGGATGTGCAAACGATCGCGCGCGCTAAGGGCGTTGGCAAAAAAACTGCTGAGCGCATCGTCCTCGAGTTGAAGGACAAGGTAGGGCTTGCTTCTACATGGGAAGCTCAGCAACAAGGAGTCACCGGCCAAGCCGCTGCAGATGCCGAACTCGCCCTCGTTGCTCTGGGCTTCAAGCAAGCGGAAGCGCGCAAGGCAATCGCCGCCATTCTGGAGAAGACCCCGGATGCTGACGCCGATCAACTTATCCGCGGCGCTCTGCGTCAGTGAGGGCCTGCCTCGCAAAGCGTTGCAATTGGTCGGGAATTCGCCGAATCCTTTTTCAACTGAAAATTGAACAGGCCAGCGCCTCTTTTAACGCTCTTGACCTGCAGCGGCGTCCACCTTGGCTTGCAACGAGGAGAGATCCAGCTCATCAACCCACTTGGAAAGCTCAGCCTCGGTATAGGAAAAAAGGGCCTCTTCTGCCAGCATCCGCCCCAATTCGCTTTCGCTGATCAGTTCGCACAATATCCCGGTATCCTCACGGCACGTGCACTTTACCTCTCCATTTTTCATCATGAAGACGCCATCTTGAAAAAGCGGCGAATTCTGCTCAAAAACAGCGTTCTTCAATTGCTCGCGGTCAATGTTCATTGCCAGGGACGCCATGCGCGGCATTATTTTCGAATTGTAAATGGCAAATGGGAAATCGCGAACATCCTTCAACCCTGCTTTTCATCCCCCTCGTCGGCGGTGACATGAACAGCCTGAGCCTCAGCTTCCGGAGAATGATCCTTTTGAGGCCCTGAGGAAGCAGATTGCTCAGCGTTCATGAGTTCCTGCTCAAAATCGCGCTTTGCCTGACGCAGAATGCCCAGACTTTTACCCAGATTGCGCGCGATCTCCGGCAATCGGGAAGCGCCGAAAACAATCAGACAAATGACGGCCAGGATAAACCATTGAGTCGGCGAGCCAAGATACGCGAGCGTCTGCATGTTTCCATTTTACCCGCCCCCTTCCAAAAGTCAATGACATTATACGGAAGGCGACTGCATCGCATCGCCTTGATTTGCCGGATTTTTCTTGTTGGCCAGCGTCTTCTATGGTAAAAAGCGTATTTGATGATACGTGAACTGACTTTATCAGGGGTAACGACTTTTCTGAACAAGACGCGCCTGGACTTTGCGGAGGGGATAAACGTCATTGTGGGAGGAAACGATACGGGAAAAAGCCATTTGATGCGACTGATGTACGCGCTGTGCCGATGGATGGGACGAAGTCTGCGGCGCGATTTTCCGGAGAAATGGGCAGAGGAGCATCGCCTGCGCCGCTGTCTGCTGCATTCCTTCGCCGTGCAGCAACTCTCCTCGCTCGTATCGCGACGCGCCGGTGATGCCACAGCCGATGTGCAGGCCTCTTTCAGCGGCAACAAGGTTCCCCAGGGTTCCGCCGATATCGCGTTCCGTTTCAGCTCTATCGGAATGGAGTCCCTCAGTCTCTCCGTCCTGCCTCAGCGTTTCCTGCAGGAGCGCGCCCTCTTCATTCCCTCTCGCGATGTACTCACGCTCTATCCTTGTTACGTGCAAGTGGGCAAGCGTTACCCGGATTTGCTGGACGGCGCCACGTGGGACCTCTGTCGTGCATTGGAAGCCGAACCCGACAGCTCGGAACCGACCGAGGCGATGCGGCGCGTGCTCAAGCTCATCCACGCCTTGGTGCAAGGCAGGATGCAGCGCAGCGGAGGATCGCGTTTTCTGCTGCAACGCGGCAAGGAGGAACCGCTGGAAATGAGCCTCGTCGCCGAAGGCTTCAAGCGCGCAGGGATGCTGGAATTGATCATTGAAAACGGATCACTGGGCGCCGGCGACACACTCTTCTGGGATGAGCCGGAAATGAACATGAACACCGCCCAGCTTCCCCTGCTCTGCGGCATCATGCTCGGTCTGTGCGAGGCCGGGGTGCAGATGATAGTCACCACGCACAGCCTCTTCCTGCTGCGCGAACTCATGATCCATCTGACCCGCAGCAACTACAGCAATCTTTCGCGCCGTTTCATCGGTCTGCACGCCGGAATGGGACTCTTCAACTCAGTGCAAGTGCAGCAAGGTGAAAACGCGGATGATCTGGGACCGTTGGAAAGTCTGCAAGCCGAGATGGAGCAGGCCGACCGTTACCTGAGCATGCCAACCCCTGCGCCCCATGCCGAGTGAATTCTGCCAGCCCGGAGTCTCTTGCGTAGAGGGAGTGTACCGCTTCCAATTCGATGCGGGCTACTTGGTCTGCCGATCGGAGTGTTCCCCCTTTTACTCCCGCCACGCGCAAAACTTTTGCAACAGTTGCAAGGAAATGGACTTTATGCTCTACCATCCCGGCAAAAAAGAACTCTGGCTCATTGAAGTGAAAGACTACCGCTTCAATGCCCGTCCCAAGGTGCAGGACTTGGTGGAAAAGCTCTGTCGCAAGGTGCGCGACTGTCTGTTCCTGTTGCGCACAGCTGCGCTCTGCGCGCCGGAAGAAGAGCCGGCGGAGGGCATCTCTCTGCGCGAGATGGCGCGTCTGAGCCTGCAAGCGAAGCATATCCGCATTGCGTTCACAATCGAGCTGGGCGGCAGCGCCTTTTATCCGGCGAAAAGCCTGCTGGCGCACATCCGGGACCTGCTCTACCGCCAAATTCGCTTCATCGACCCGCAGATGATCTGCCTGCCCATTACGGAATCCGGCGGTATCGGTCCCTGGCGCATTTTCCCGGCAGGAAACGAACATTCCGCACGCATCAAAAAACGCATTGAAGAAGCGCAACTCGCCTGCGAGAGAAAGCGACGCCGAGCTGCCGCCGAACGCAAACAAACTCGCCGCAAAAACCACAAAACGGCATCCATTCCTCTCTGGAAACTGCGTGCCCTGGAACGAGAGAGCGGCGCCTGCAACGCCCATCGTTCACGCCACAGAAACAGAGCCAAATCCTAGCGACGACGCGTTCGTTTGATGACGCTTCCCCGATAGCTGCGATCCTGTCCGGAGCGCACAGTGACGCCATGCATGGTCCCCTTCCCCGAAATGCCGCTGCCGCCGCGTGCAGGCGCTGCGGCAGTGGCGTATCCCATCACCATGCGGCTCAGGACCGGCAGCAAATGCTTCATCACGATGCGGTTCCCTGCCGCTGTAATGTGCACCCCATCCGCCGTACGTATCGGCGTCAACCTTCCATCTGCCATCCTTCCCTCTGCACAAAAGCGCCCCTTCGCATCCGCCAACGCCGCGCGCGTGTCAATAAACGGCACGTCGGCGCGCTGACAAACGCGCTGCATGAGCCTGCTGATAGCAGCAAGCTGCGCATCCGTCCGCGCATCGCTCACGACGGGCGGCCCCATCAGGATAAAGCGCGCGCCATAGCTTCGAGTCAACCGTGCAACCTCCGCAATCTTCCCCTGGTACGCCGCCATCCAGGTCCGGCTGCCCACTTCCCCCGCGCCCGGCATACCGTAAATAGCCTGAGGATCATTTGTTCCCACCCACATAACCACCACATGCGGTCGATCACTGCGCAAATGCTCCTCCAACACGCGCGGCCAGTTGTAAAAGTCCGCACGCGCCAAGCCGGTGGACTTCTTGCCGATAGGGATAAAAGTGAGGTTGGAGTAACCGCTCAATTCTGCTCGCATCTGGGGGCCCAAACTTTCCATGAGCGAATCTCCGGCCAGGAGCGCCCTCTGCTCCTGAGGCAGTTTCCCCCTTCCGCCGGGTCTCAGCCCCCGCTCCTCCGCTGTCGAAACGCCCGCCGCACACGCCAACGCACATGCCCATCCCATGATTCCGCACAGAACTCGATGAAAGCTGTTCATTGCGGAGTCGGGGTTGGAGGTGTCCCAGCCGGTGGAGTTTTTTTGTCATGGACTTTCCCGGAACGTGGGGGTACGTACTGACAAGTGTACACAGCCGGTACGCGACGGATGCGCTCCACATCCTGCGCACTCAGTCGCCGTTCCGGATGCCGCGCGTAAAATGCGGATAAATGCTGCTCCACGACAGGTAGCAAATGGTCGAGCACCTTCAAGTTTCCCTGTCTGGTAAGGTGTGTCTGATCTTTGGTTCGCAGTCGCGTGTAACTGCCGTGGTAGTCGCCGTAGGGTTCAAAACGGCCCCATTCGCCGGAGAGGAAGGGATCCGTTTGCAGGGTGGCGATGCCGTTGCTCTCGCAATACATGCGCTGGGCAATCTGAGTCTGGTGCAGCAGCTTGTTGTAAAAGCCTCCCACCGCCGGCATCTCCACCCAGATGACGTCCGCCCCCGCATTGCGTGCAATGCTCACCAGCTCATCCATCTTCGCGGCATAGGCTTCTCGCCAAGCCTCGCCCCCGGTTGGCACCAACCCGCGTTCCTGGCGTATGGGCATGCCATCATTCGCGCCGATAAAGAAGATAACGAGATCCGGTGCATAGCGGCGCACCACGCCGCTCATATGTTCGGGCCAGTTGAAGTAATCCGGGCGGCACAGACCGGTGGAATACTTGGCGCTAATGATGAACTCTAACCCCTTGCGATGCCTCATGAGACGGTGTGTCATGGGGCCCAGATCCTCCATGAGCGAATCGCCCAGCATAAGAATGCGGCATCGCATCGGCGGCGTCTCGCCGGGAGATGCCGCAGGCGCCGACTCTTGCGGAGCGCGCAGCGTCTGCGGCTCTGCTGTGGGTGGCAGTGAGGGGCGCACATGCATAACCGATTTCACAGTCGCCATACGCCTCGATTCTCTTTTTCGCCGAAGATTCCCGACCGTTGAGGAGACCTGAGTCATGCGTCGAATCATGGGTCGCTGCTTATCCGATTGATGCTGCCTCTCATACTGCGGCTCCGGCTTTTCCTCCATGTGAACTCGGGTTTGTCTTGTCGGACGAAAAACGGGTTTTGGGGCAGAAACTCGCCTGCCTCCGCCACTGGCCAGCGCGTATTCAAGCGCATCTGCCATATTCAGCGGACGCCGTAGCTCGCCGACCGGCATGCGCTGCGCCTCTTCCCGGTCTTCCTGCTCGTGCGGACATTGTTCGAGAGGCAATGGCTCCGGGCATTCCGCCACAGGCTGTGCCGTCCCGGAGTGTTCCTCGACAAGAACAACGGCAGTCTCTTCCGCGTCGGCGGCAGAAGTCTGCGAGGTTCGCTTTGCTGCGGCTTCTGGGAGAGGCGTTGCACCAAGCTCCTCCTCCGGCAATTTCTCGGACTTTTCCTCAACCGACTCCGAAGCAACGGGGACTGCACCTGTCCTCTCCGGCACAGGAGCGACCTCCTCCGGCAAAACTCCGTCCTTCCCCACTGCTTCCTGCGTTGACTTTTCCGGCTCCTCCGGACAGGAATTCCGTATTTCCTCCGCCAGAGGCATCATAAGCGCCGTTGATACGCTGTCCGAAAAAGCTTTCTCTGCCCCGTTCAGGCGTTCCAGAGACATCACGTCGCCAATCCTCGTCAGCAACTGAGGCACATCGCGTGCCAATCCGTAAAACGACATGGCAAACAAGCGTTCTTCCAGCCAAAGCGCACAGGGAGTGGCGTGCTGCAAGAGCAATACCAATGCCGCGCAAACAGCCGCACCGCTGATCATCACCCCATTCGGAAATCTGAAAAACAATTGACGCATCAGAATCTCATGTAGATAAAAGGAAAGACGCCATCCGGGCCGAGATTCACGATAAACGCTATCGCCAACCCTGCCACCGCACCCTGAACCGGCCATGGCAATACGCTCATGCCACGCACTGCAGCGCGGTACAGCCGCGTGCCGCAGAAAGACAGCGCCACGCCCCACAGCGTTGCAACAAGCACAACAAGCGGAAACCCTGCCCCTTCCGACGTCCATGCCGTCACGCGCGCCAGTACAGCCTGTGCATCCGTCAACGTCTCCGCGCGGAAGAATACCCAAAGCAGTGCGACCACGTGTAACGTGAGCGCCCAGCTCACCACATTGCCGAACCCGCGCAGCGCCCGATTGCTCATCTGCCACTTACCGGTTAAGCGATGCCAGGCATGCACCAACGCCAAGCCCACGCCGTGCAACGCACCCCACACCAGGAAGCCCAGAGAACTGCCGTGCCAGATGCCACCAATAATCATGGTAATCATCAGGTTCACGTAACGGTTGCCCTTGCGACTCCCGCCCAGGGGAATGTACAGATAATCGCGCAACCACGTGGAAAGACTGATGTGCCAGCGATGCCAGAACTCCTGCAGACTTAGCGCTCTGTAAGGGTCATCAAAGTTTTTTGGAATGTGAAAGCCCATGAGCTGCGCCACGCCCATGGCAATGTTGGTGTAGCCGGAAAAGTCGCAATAAATCTGCACGCTGTAGGCGTACACCGCCATGAGCGCCGCCGCCGAGCTGTACTCGTCCGGCGCGGCAAACACTGCATCCACCAAGCGGCTTTGCAGACAGGAAGACATCACGCCTTTCTTGAAAAGCCCGCTCAGAATCAACGTCACGCCTTCCGGAAAATCCTCCTCGCCCGCAAAGCTGGTGCGAAGTTGCGGAAAAAAGTTGTTCTCCCGCATAATCGGACCGCTCATCACTGTGGGAAAGAAAGAAAGAAAGCATAGAAGTTCCGCATAGCTGCGCGACGCCAAGCCATCTTCACGATAGTGGTCGATGGTGTAGGAAAGCCCTTGAAAACTGTAAAACGAAAGTCCCACCGGCAACACCCACGATGCCAAAGACGAGTTGATGAGCCACCGCGCCTCCTGCCCGAACAGCTCCGCCATCCCCAATGCCACCGCCTCGTAATATTTGAAAAAAGCAAGAATCATCACGTGCGCTGCCACTGCCGCACTCACCAACATCAGCCGCTTCCGCCTCCCTTTTCTGTCCATCGCCCGCACGCACCACCAGTTGATGAAAGCAATAAGGAATAAAAACGGCAAATGAGCTATCCCCGCCAAAGCGTAGAATAAAATGTTTGCCGCCAGCAAAAACCACGTGTAAGCCTTGTAATGCCGCCGCAAGCCCCATCCTATACACAGCACGGGCAGAAAGAAAAGCGCAAAACCTGTGGTGACGAAGTTCACGGCGACGCAGCGCGCACGTTCTACCATGCTTTCGCCAGAAAAGCAAGCCAAAGACCTCCTCTGCCGGAACGTTTCGCCATGTCAATGAGGATGATTTGCTGCTCGGGAAAAAGACTCATCTCGGAGCGCTCTTCTCTTTTTAAAGGAGATGTCCAGGGAAATTTTAACACATGGTAAAAAATCTTCTGCCCTTTCTCCTGCGAGAAAAATATGAGAATTTTATTCTACGGGGCGATTATAAATTAATAATTTCCAATATATAATGACGTTTTAAGCCGTTTGTCTCTTTTTAAAAGAGATGTCCACTTTTTTCTGTCTTTTCCCGAGTTTTTTCAATGCGAAAATAGTTGCTCAGAGTTCTGAATTTGAAGGAGTGCATTTAAAAGTCAGTTGAAACTAATTCTTTATATCTTATTAGCAAACAATCACATGAGCAAGCATGCGGTGCTCATCTCCTTTAAAAAGAGATATACTGCCCTCGTTACTTTCGTTACCAATTCCCATACGCCAGAACAAGAGAAAGGAATGGATCT
>CANRET010000008.1 GCA_947629715.1 uncultured Akkermansia sp. | reverse complement strand
TTGGCTATTTGATTCCGCCCTGTCAGCGGTTCTTGGGGACTTTCACCCCAGCTACATGTCATGCCTGACGTACAAGAGAGAGCCGCCCTCGACCTGCGAGAACGGCTCTCTTGGAAGTGTAGTTGAAAATCAGGCCTTCAGCTCATTGCCCAATTCAATAATGGAATACTCTCCTTCGTGCAGGCGATACACGATCTGCAAGACATTACGACGAGCATTGCGATAGAGCACGAAAGGTTTGCCGGAAATCTCCAGCTCCATGATGGCATCCTCTTTGTACATGGTCTTGAGTTCGTAGCCTTCGCGAGTGATACGCACGGGCTTGGGATCCTCGGGAGCGTCAATATCCACGTCCTGATCCAGGACATCCTCCTCATACACTTTTTCCTCGAGCTTGCGAATGCTCTGCGAACGGTGCGGACGAAAATGTTTCATCAACCGCGTCTTGTGCTTGCGCATGCGGCGCATGATTTTTGTCACGGTTTCATCCAACGCCGCATACAAATCACTGCCGGTCGTTGATGCTTGAATGGTGATGTGATCCGCACAGAACAGGACAATCTCCGCCACGTGCCGGTCTTTCTGCACATCTACCACCACACGGACCTCCACAATGCGTGGGTAATCAATATGGATAGCCTCTATCTTCTTGCGGGCGAACTCACGAATGGCATCTGTTACTTCGATGTGACGCCCGGTCACTATAATGTTGATCTCGTTGTTGCTAGGCATGGTATCAATTTCCTTCGTGTTGGACGGAATTGCAGGATTCCCGACATAGCCGCCGTCTCACCCGCAGCGTCATGATAATGCGCATCACCCCTTTTTGGCAACAAAAAAATGTTCCGCTGACGGAAGAAATCCATCGTAAAAAAAATCACGCTCCTTCACCGCTAAAATGCTTGCCAAATCATCCGGTTCAGAGTACAATATTTTCCCCCTGCTTCGCCCGGCAGCTTACAGGCGCCCGCAAAACTGCCGGTGTACGGGCCTCAGAGATGCGGGGAATTTCACAACCTGAACAACACATTATATGAGTCAAGCTGAACTGGAGGCTTTGATCGAGTCGAAGCTTCCGTCATTCCGCAAGGGAGATATCGTCAACGGTACTATCCTTGAAATCCGTCCCCAAGTCGTTTTGGTGGACATCGGGTATAAGTCCGAGGGAGTCATCCCTATATCCGAGTTTGAGGACGAAGAAATTGAAGTGGGCGACCAAATTGAAGTGCTTTTGGAAAGTCTGGAAAATGAGGAAGGGCATGTTGTGCTCTCCAAGGAAAAGGCCGCCCACAAGCAGAATTGGGAAAAGATCGTAGCCGTCTTCAAGGAAGGCGGTCTCGTGAAAGGCAAAGTCAAGAGCGTGGTGAAGGGCGGTCTTATGGTGAACGTGGGGGTGGAGGCTTTCTTGCCCGGCTCCCAAGTCGATATCATCCCCCCGAAAGATCTCAACGAGTACGTCGGTAATGTCTATGAATTCAAAATCGTCAAGGTAAACGACGAGCGCAAAAACATCGTGCTGTCGCGGCGCGAGGTCATCGAAGCTGAACGCAGCGAGCTGCGCCAGCGTTTCCTGGAAACGGTGAAAGCGGGCGACAAAGTGCACGGCATTGTAAAAAATCTCACGGACTTCGGCGCTTTCGTCGATTTGTCCGGTATGGACGGATTGCTTCACATCACGGATATGAGCTGGGGACGCGTCAATCACCCATCGGAACTGCTGCACATCGGACAGGAGCTTGAGGTGCTCATTCTGGAAGTGGATCGTGACAAGGAACGCGTTTCCCTGGGACTCAAACAGCTCAGTGACAACCCATGGGCAAACATTGAGCAGAAATACCCCATCGGTTCGCACGTGAAAGGACGCATCACCAAGCTGCTGGCCTACGGCGCCTTCGTGGAGCTGGAGCGAGGAGTGGAAGGTCTGGTGCATGTGTCCGAGCTTTCCTGGACCAAGCGTATTACCCGCCCGAGCGATGTTCTTTCTCTCGACCAGGAAATTGAAGCCGTCGTGCTCAACATCTCTGTGGAAGAGCAGAAAATTTCTCTGGGTGTCCGCCAGTTGGAGGAAAACCCGTGGGATGCCATCGAGGCTCGCTTCCCTATCGGCACTGTCATCTCCGGCGCTGTTCGCAATCTTACCCCATACGGCGCTTTCGTTGCGCTGGAGGAAGGTATCGACGGCATGATTCACGTGTCCGATATGAGTTGGACGCGCAAGATCAATCATCCCTCCGAGGTGCTTAAGAAAGGAGATGTAGTTGAGGCTCGAGTGCTGAGCATCGACAAGGAGAATCAACGCGTCTCCCTGGGCATCAAGCAGCTTGAGGACGATCCATGGGAGACAATTGACAACCGCTTCAAGGTGGGCGACTTGGTCTCGGGTCAAGTGGCCAAGATTGCTTCTTTCGGCGCCTTCGTCAACTTGGATGGCGATATCGACGGTCTCATCCACATCTCCCAGCTCTCTGAAGATCATGTGGAGCGTGTCAAGGACGTCATCAAGGTGGGTGACGAAATCCAAGCTCGCGTCATCAAAGTGGATAAGGTGGAACGCCGCATCGGCTTGTCTGTCAAGGCTGTCAACTACGACGCCGAGCAGCTGCGCCGCGAGACAGCCTCCTTTGAAACGGTGCGCGCCGGCGATATGGTCGGCTTGGAGCAAGCTTTCAACTTGGCCTCGTTACAAGCCGAGGAATGGAGTCCCTCAGAAGGGGATACCAAGAAAGATTGATTCTCCCGGCACATCCTGTAAATCGATTTACTCTGCTGCAGGTCACAGGACCTGCAGCAGTTTTTTTGTGCTGAAAATGAAAAAGGAGCTTGCCAGCAGGCTGGTCGTGTGGTAAGAATAAGTCGCCATGAAAAAAATTCTTTCTCTGATTGCTCTGCTGGGCATGATGGTCGGCTCTGCCTCCGCCGCTCCTTATTATCTGCCGCAGCCGGACGCTGGGGATCTGACGCCCTACGACTGGCAGCCGGTGTACTCTCTTGAAGGCATCTACAGCTTTGTGGATAAGGGCAGGATACCCGACTTGGGAGGAAAGGGCAGGATACCCGACATGATGGGAGCTCGCCTGAACCTCAGTCTGTACAGCGACGCTGTCTCTACCGTGCGTCATCAGTTTACGCTTTCCTCAGGTTTTGATGCCGGTGAGGAGAAGAGCGATGGCGTGCGTATCTCTGCCCAGCGGATTCCGTTTACTCTAGGCTATGACATCAACATCGGTCTCTTCTCCGAACACATCTTTCTTGATCTCGGAGCTAAGGCGGGTTATGCGTCAGGGAGAGCGAGGGTGAAAGGCGAGAATTTGAGTCTCACGGAACACATGGGCGGTTTTACCTATGCTCTGGGAGCGGGCATTAAGGTGCAATGCTCTGATTCCATCTACGTGAAGATAGGTTACGAGTTCGCTCGCAATTTCTTTAAGGACTGCGGCAACTCGGGTCTTAACTTCGGGCAGCATGGCGTAGTCCTCGGGGTAGGAGCCAGCTGGTAACCTGCTCGTTCAGATTTTCAGTAGCATCTCTGCCGCCGAGCTTTCATGCCTCGGCGGCTTTTTTCTGTTTTTCGAAAGCATTGCAAAATTCTGAGCCTCCTCTCAAAGGCACACATGACAATCGCACAGTTAAATTCAATTGCCCCGTTTGACGCGGTTGGCGGCATTGACAGGAGAAACGCTCTGTGATACCCTGAGCATGTCATGAAATTGGTGAGCTGGAATGTGAACGGGCTGCGCGCCGCTCTCAGCAAGGGACTGGCGGAAAAAGTGGATGATTTGGCAGCGGATGTAGTCTGTTTCCAAGAAGTCAAAGCTCGGCCGGATCAGGTAAATGATTTATGGCTTGCTTCCTGGCCATACCGACTCTGGAATCCTGCAGATCGTCCGGGGTATTCCGGCGTGTTGACGCTCTCCCGTCGCGAACCTATTTCCACCGCGATTGGCATCGGAGTCTCCGAACATGATTTGGAAGGACGCGTGGCCACCGTGGAATTTTCAGACTTTTATTTGGTCAACTGCTACACTCCCAACTCTCAGAACGAGCTGGCGCGCCTTCCCTACCGCATGGAATGGAATGTGGCTTTTCGCGACTACGTAAGTCACCTTGCAGAGCATAAACCTCTCATCTTCTGCGGAGATCTGAACGTGGCTCACGAGGAGATTGATATCGCCCGCCCGGAAAGCAACCACTTCAGCGCCGGGTTTTCGGATGAAGAACGCGCCGGATTTTCAGAGCTTCTTAAAGCAGGATTTGCAGATTCCTACCGCCGATTGCACCCGGATCAAAAAGACGCCTACACATGGTGGAGCTTTCGCGGCGGAGCACGTGCGCGCAACGTGGGTTGGCGTATCGACTACTTCTGCGTAAGCGAGCAGCTAATGAGACGTGTAACACGCGCCGACATTCACCCGCAAATCGAGGGCTCTGACCACTGCCCCGTTTCTTTGGAAATCTCCGATATTTGACGCCATGCACAAGCCGGTCATACTCACGATTTTCACCAATCTGCTGCGTACAGGGTTGGGGCTCTTCTTTGCTGTAACGGCTGTACTCAAAATACCCCAACTTGACCAAACAGCGGACTTTTTAACGCGAAGCCGTCTGCTGCCGGAACAGTACTCTCTGCCTCTGGCCTGCGTCGGAGTAGGCATGGAGCTGCTGGTAGGCATCTGCTTTGTCCTGCGCAAAACCTACCGTGCGGCTGCGTTGTGGGGAGGTGTGATGACCGCCGTATTCCTGTTTCTGTACGTGCAAGGCTGGGTGCGCGGACTGGAGCTGAGTTGCAACTGTCTGGGAACTCAGCACATGATTATCAACTACCCGCTTGACACCACCTTGCGCGTGCTTCTTTTTGTCGGGGTGATGATTTTGATATGGGACTCCCGGCACCGTCAAACGTCGCTCTGGAAGTTTCGCTCCCTAGACTTTTCCGACATGTGAAAAGGAATCATTGGCGATTTAAAAATTCCGCGCGACAAGGCGCCGACTCTGCAAATTGCAAATGATAATCGCTTTTTCTACTGCAATTACTTGGCGTGACACTGTATCAGCTTGAAAAATGAGCTGAGAAAGGGTAAAATCGCGGGCGGAAAGCTATGGTGTACTCTTTCATCTTGGATAAATTGGTAAACTCAGGCGGCGTGCAACTGGTAGAACTCTTTGAAAAAGGAGGAGTTCTGATGTGGCCTTTGCTCATCTTATCCTTCATTGCGTTTATGGTTCTTGTAGTGAGCCTGTGGACCACGCGGGAAGGCGCCGTGCTGCCCATGCGCCTGATAGCACCGGTGGAATCTTACATACGTCGCAAGGATTACGCCGGACTGACGGATCTGTGTGAACAGAGTGACTCCAGTTTCACACGCACGCTCTGCGTGATCATGATGTTTCTGCAGCGCAATCCGCGTGCCAATATAGATGAAGTGCGTGAAGTAGCGACAGCTGAAGGTTCACGCCAGGCGAATATGCTTACGCGACAAATCAGCTGGCTGGCAGATATTGGAGGCATTGCGCCGATGATCGGTCTGCTTGGCACTGTCATCGGCATGATGCGCACTTTCACTGAAATGGCAGCGGGCAACTTCGAAGGCGTAAAGCAGATGCAAATGGCCAGCGGCATCTCTGAAGCCATGATCACAACGGCAGGCGGTCTGGCGCTGGCTATCCCCTGCATGCTCTTCTACGTTATCTTCCGTAACCGTATTCAAAAACGCATCACGGACATGGAAGCGGCCATCACTCATATACTCTCGCTGATATCCCTGCAGATGAACCGCGAGCAGCGCATGGGCAATATCGCTCAACGCGGCGTCATTCCGGAGGAGATGGGCACTCCGAGCGAGGAGATGCTACATCCCAGCGTCTGAACGGGAAAGAAGCATGAAACTCAACGTCAAGGTACCGGATTCCATAGGCTTCCAGCTGGCGCCCATGCTGGATGTGGTGTTTCTGTTGCTCATCTTCTTCGTGGTCACGCAAAAGTTTATCCTCAACGAGCAGGATTTGAAAGTGAAGGTACCCACCGCTCCGAAAACAACGGAAGAGGCGTCTCGCGCTATCGATGAAATCATCATCAATGCACGGGAGGAAAATGGGGAACTCGTGATCACTATTGACCGGGAAGAGTTTACACGTGAAAAGCTGCTGGCCATGTTGCAGCGCATGATCGCGGTGAACCCCAATCAAGCCGTTCGAATACGCGGGGATGCAGAAATGCGCTGGCAGAAAGTAGCGGATGTCATCTCCACCTGCTCACAAGCCGGCGTATGGAATGTCTCTTTCTCAAAACAGCTTCCCACGCGTGAAAGACAAAAGTGAATAACGTGCTGCCATGATACCGCGCTCCCCCCACTTCATCATCCTGATCATGCTCGCTGTACAAGTGGCATCCGCGCAACAGGCGGATCGTCCGCTGGTCTCCCGCCCTCGCACGGATGCCATGGCTATTGCAGAGCAAGTTTATTCCCAAGCAAAAGCGCAGGTGGCAGACCCGGAACAAAAACAGTCCGACCTTCTCCAAGCCGCAAAGCTTTTTTCCGATTACGTAAAGCGCTTCCCCAAGGCTTCGGACGTGAACAAAGCTCTCTACTTGCAGGCTGTTTGTCTGGACGAAGCGGGAAACCCCGCAGCTGCAAACGAGTTGCTGGGAAGATTAGCCAATAACATGCGCGGCGAATACTCAGCCGCTGCTGCGTACAAGCTGGGCACGCAAGCCTCCGATCGTTCTCTGTGGGGAAAAGCTGCTGGCTACTACCGTATTGTCGTGCGTGAATCGCGCCGCTCCGAACTGCGCACTGATGCCCTCTACCGCCTCGGTCGCGTTCTGCTGCAGCAAAACAAACGTCGGGAAGCGGAGAGCATCTTCAAACAAATCAGCGAACAACAAGGAGTGCAGTCGTCCATTGTCCATGCAAGTCTTCTTGCGCTGGCGCAGATGAAAACCGAGGATCACAGGGATGAGGAAGCTTATGCTCTGTTTACCCGGCTCATCAGCATGAAGGATGTGGAAAAAAACGTGTTGGGAATAGCAACGCTTCAAGCCGCTCGTCTGGCTACCAAGTTAGGCAGAGACGATGAGGCCCAAAAATTCTACGACCTCGTGTCCGGTATCGACAACATGACGCAGTACGTTGCGGAAGCGCAGCTGCACACTCTCACCCGACTGTACAAAAAGAAGGACTACGCAGGCATTTTCAAACAGGTCTCTCAGAATTACCACCCGCTGAATGACCCGGAAAAAGAGGCTCGCCGCGCGCTTATCGTGGGACAAGCATACATGGAAATGGAACGTTACGAGCAAGCTGACCAGTGGTTTGAAATGGCGGAGAAATGCCAAATGGGAGGATTGCTGGGAGCGGATGCCGCTTACAGGCGTATCGTGTGCGCTCAACATTTGCGCTCGGTGAATGTGGTGAGCCTGGCTCAGCGTTTTCTGAGCGTGTATGCGGTCCCTGGCTCACCTGCAGAAAATCTGCCGATTTGCGACTGGGTGCGCTTTACCTACGCCGATCGAATCATGCCTTCCGCCCCTGATGAAGCGGCACGCCAGTTCGATGCCGTACGCATTGAGCAACTCCCGTCCTCGATTCGCGCAGATGCAGAGTATAAAAAGGCATGGACAGCCGCGCAGGGTGAAACTTACGACCCCATACCCACGCTCAATCATTTTATCAACACCTACAAGAACGACCCTCGCCTTCCGGATGCCTACACACTACGAGGAACCGTGTATGCCAAGCAAAATAAGCCCACTGAAGCTCTGCGTGACTTTGACTATGTGATCTCCAACTACCCGGGGGCGGATGCCGTGCTGGCGTGCTGGCAAAAAGCCGCGCAAGCGAGCAAAGGCGACCCACAGCGCATGGTGAGATACTATGAGGGACTCATCTCCTGCCGAGGTCGTATCAAACCGGCGGCTCTCGCCGAAGCGCACTACAGCATCGCCTGCGTCCTGTATGAAACGCGCCCGGCCGATGCCATACAGCATTTTAAGGAAGCCGCCACGATCAACCCGGAACTCTATTCCTCCCGCGTGGAAACGGCTCTTGTGCAGTGCTACTTCAAACTTCAAGACGCCGATAATTTGCAAGCTGCATTGGAACGCATGAAAAAAACGAATCTCGCCTCCTACAATGCGTTGCCACCGGGAATTTTGCGTTGGTGCGGGTGGATGTGCTTCCAAAAGAAAAAGTATCTGGCAGCAGAGAGGCTTCTCAGTGACGCCTTGGAGCGCGAACCGAAGGAACCCTACACGGCGTCGGACGGAACGCGCAGGGAACGTCCTCAAGTGGAACCGCTTGTGTGGAAGCTTCTGGCGCGAGCTCGTCTCCAGCTGCGTCTTTTTGAGAAGGGTTACGAAGCTGCTCAACATTACGTATCCATGGAAACCCAACCCTACAGGAGGGCGGAAGGCATGCGCGATATGGCGCAATTGCTTCTGGGTCTGAAGCGCGTGAAGGAAGCGCGCAGCGTATGCGAAGAAGCTATTGCTCTCGGGGTTGACGGTCCGATCAAGTCCTCGCTTTTCATCTCTTTGGGCGACACTTGCTATGCGCAGAGAGCCTATGACGATGCAGCGAAATACTATGGGCGTGTAGCGAATGTCGTGAGCGATGCGGAACTCAAACCTCTCGCAACATATAAGCTTATCACAGCATTAACGCGAGGGGGAAAAGAGGCGGAAGCCGAGCAATACAAAAACACACTGCGTGCGGATTTTCCCGGTTGGATGCCTCCCTTAGAAGCGCGTCGATTCATGGAAGCAGATATCCCGTCGCCCAAATAGCATGTTCTACGCTCCCGCCCAAAATCGCCGCAAGCGCTGGTACCACGTGTTGAGCATCCGGAAAAAATTATTGTGGGTGCCGGTTGTCTTTTGCATATTCTGTCTGATTGTATGCATCAGCGTGTTACTGGTGTACACTGTACGCGCCGGAGAATACGACATGCAGCAAATGGCCAAAAGTCTGCCCGGAAGCATTCTCTATGATCACTCAAATCGCGTAGTCACTCCGCTGAGCAACCGTAACAATGCTCCCATCACTTGGAATGAGTTGCCGCAACACCTCATCTACGCTTTCATCGCACGCGAGGACGACCATTTTTTTGAGCACAACGGCGTTGTGTACTCCGCCTTAGTGCGTGCGGTCTTTCACAACTTGGAAGCCATGGGCTACAAGCAAGGAGCCTCCACCATCACCATGCAGCTCACGCGAGATGTGTACGAGCTGCGCGGCAAGACGATTGATCGCAAGCTGCTTGAAATCGTACTGGCCCAGCGTATTGAAAAGGCGTACGATAAGCAAACCATCCTGTGCCAGTATCTGAGTCGCATTTATTTCGGACAAAACTGCTATGGATTGCGAGAAGCTGCTCATCTGTATTTCGGGAAAAAAGTAAGTGAACTGACACTGCCTGAATCTGCCCTGCTTGCTGGAATTGTACGCGCTCCTTCTCTGTACAACCCTGTGCGCAACCCTGTGCTGGCCGATAAAGCGCGCCACGAAACGCTCATGCGCATGCTCGAACTGGGGTTCATTACCCCGGAGCAAATGACAGCCGCTGATACCGCGAGGATACCTACCCATCCCCTCGGCTCTCCTGCCTCAACGGCGGCTAATAAGAATTACCCGGCGATGTGGGCCAACGCTGAACTGGACACTCTGGAAGCGGTGCAAAACAACCGCTCCCAAGGGCTGGCAGCACTCAGTTATTTGCGCCTGCCCCTACAGCAATACACCGAGCGTGCGCTGGCAAGCGCCGTCAAAGCTGTGGAAGATCCATCTGCATCGCTGCCGGAAGATTGGAACAATCTGCCCGGCACAGAACCGAACGAGCTGCAGCCTAAACTTTTTGCCTCAGCCAAACGTCCTGACGCACTGCGCCGCGATAACGCTCCGGATATCAAACCGGGTGAACTTCGTCTGCAGGCCTGCACTCTCATCATTGACTCGCGCCTCAATAGTCGTGGCAATGTACTGGCCGTCACTTGCGGTCGCAATGCTGCTGACAGTGTCAACCGCTGGCATACGCTCGTAAAACCCGGACGCGTAGCGGCTCCGCTTGTCTTTTGCAGCGCATGCTTGCCGGGCGGAAATGCAAGCCATATCGTGGCACACAGTGCGCGGGTTACCGGATCCCGTCTTGGCTACGAGCTCGTGCACAACTTTATCTCCTCGCTTAAACTCGCCGAACTCCCCGACAAACAACACGAAAACAATTTGTACGACGGTCTCTTCAACGTGCGTATGATCGACTTGGCGCGTACGCTTTTCAGCATACAGAACATGGGACTGGACTACAGCTTCAGACTCATCGACTCTCTCTGGAGTCAAGGAGGTCACCTGATCTACACAGCAAAAAAAACAAAAGGAGGCGAATATATCCGCCGTGAAGGCGCCGTAGCCATTTCGCATATCCCTCCCTTTCGTTATCGCGAGGGATGTCCGCTTGTTTTGCACGAAGAATTACCCGATCACCACGGGCAATGGACCATGGTGTTCAACGACCGAGGTGTAGCCGTCTTTGTATGGATGGGAGTTGAAAACAACCGGGGAATATGCGAAACCCCGCATGAACTGCAACGACCGATCTCTCAGGCATCGCTCGCACTGGCTCGCCAGCTGCACACACGCGCACGAGCCGAATTGCGAACTGCCGAAACCACTGGCAAACAAAAATGATTGACTTCTCGAATCAGCTGCGCAGCGCCCGGTTTGCAGCTCAACGTGCAGGCAAACTCCTGAGAGCTCATTTTGCGTCCGAAAAAGCCGTCGATGCGCTGCTGGCGCACGATGTAAAACTGCGCCTTGACAAAGAATGTCAGCAGCTCATCAGCGATACGCTGTATGCCGAGTTCCCGAACTACGCTGTGCTGGGAGAGGAGGGAGGCGAAGGAGGCGATTGCGAATGGATCGTGGATCCTCTGGACGGAACAGTGAATTACTATTATGGACTGCCTCTCTTTTGCGTAAGCATCGCGCTGCGCGTGCATGGCGTCCTGCAATTGGGATGCGTGTACGCCCCCATGACGAATGAACTTTTCACGGCGCTGAGAGGAGGTCCTGCTCAATTAAATGGACATCCCATTCATGTTTCAGACCGCACCCGTATGCAGCAAGCGATCGTCTTTATCGGACATGGCGCCCACGATGGTTCCGGCGATGAGGGAATTCGCCGCTTCGCCCACGTCTCATCCCAAGTGTGCAAGGTGCGCATCTTCGGAACTGCGGCGCTCTCACTCTGCTACGTGGCCGCAGGAAGGCTGGATGCATACGTTGAACAGTGCATTCATCTCTGGGATTTCGCGGCTGCTCAGGTGATCCTGGAATCTGCCGGGGGAACCCTGGAATACACGCCGGAGGCTGATGATCCGCACACCGGCGCCATGATTGCGTGGAACGGCAAGCTTCCGCTGCACGATACTCTGAAGCTGCCTTCCGACTCACAGATATGAAGAGAAATATGCCAGCTCCGACCGCACGCACCCTTGCTTGGAGATGTCTCTGCCGATGGGATGAAGCGAACAATGAGTTCGCAGATTCTTTGATTCGTCACGCCGAAGAAGGATTGAGCAGCTCGGATCGCGCACTGCTGCAAGCCATCGTGCTTGGAACTCTGCGGCATCTGCGCTACTTGGAGCACATGCTCAGCGTGCTGCGTAAAGGACGTCCCCTGCAACCGGAAATGCGTCATCTTCTGCTTTCCGGCCTCTGCCAACTCTTTGTGCTGCACCTTCCGGACTACGCAGTTGTGAATGAACAGGCAAAGATTGCCCCGGCTCGCGCCCGTGGACTGGTAAACGGCGTTCTCCGCGAGGCTCTGCGGCGCAGAAATGATTGGGAGAAAGAGAAGGAAAAGCTTCCGCTCGGATTGCGCTATTCCATGCCGGACTGGGTCGTGGATCGCTGGATCGTCAACTTCGGCGAACAAGAATGCCGCGCACTGCTGGAGTGGTACTCACAGCCCGCCGCCGTCTTTCTCAGGGTGAATGATCTGAACCCTCCTTCCATCATCCCGCCCCATTGGTCCCCCCTGCCCAATCTTCCGGGCTGGTATCGCCTGTCGGGAGGCCCCTTTCCGCACGAACAGCTGCGCGCCGGTCACATCTACATCTCCGACCCGGCCACGCGTCACAGCGTGGAACTGCTCGCTCCCGCAGCCGAGGAGAAGATTCTCGACACGTGCGCCGCGCCGGGCGGTAAATCCACCGCCATTCTCTCCTCCACCTGCGGCAACTGCAGCCTTCTTGCCACGGACAACATGGAAAGCCGCCTCACTATGCTTCGCAGAAATCTCCTCCGCGCCGCGCCTGCCGCTTCTCCCCAAGTCCAACTCTGCGACTGGTCTCTCGGCTGCCCGAAGTCCTGCCTGTCGGCCTTCGACGCCGTGCTTGCGGATGTCCCATGCAGCAACACCGGGGTCATGCAACGCCGCGTTGATGTGCGCTGGCGTCTCTCTCCCCCCGAGCTGCAAAAACTGACTGACGTGCAATTTCGAATTGCTACGCACGCCATGCAAGCCGTCAAACCGGGCGGACGTTTCGTGTACTCCACCTGCTCCATCGAACCGGAGGAAAACTCGCAGCTTGTGCAAAAATTGCTGGAAAAACACCCTACCTGGACGCTCGTCGAAGAACGTCTCATCCTCCCGCCCCGTAACCACACCGATGGCGCCTACTGCGCTCTCCTCCGTGCCCCGGAAACATGAAAAGGGAAAATGAGCACGAGTTGCACTCTGTCTCGTGTCGCATCTGATTTTGTAATGCACAGGCAAAGAAAGAAACAACGAAAAAAGCTGGTCAAGAAGGCGTGTTTGTGACAAAGTAGGGCCGCCTCTTGCAAGAAGAGAACGGGACATTTCCGCGTATTAGCTCCTCACATCGTCAATCGTAAGTCAGGATGTTTTTCCTCCTCGCCGTTACTCGTGAAACAAGCCCGCTGTGAATTTGGCGGTGACAGAACAACTTCCGGAACGGGATAGAGGATTCAAATACTTTTCGCCGCGCCATGGATAGTGCTTCACGGCTTTGAGTTCCCCTATACCGATGAAGAATTGGATTGAGCGTCGCGCGGGACGTCTTTGGCAAAGAGGAGGCAGAGTTCGTAGAGTAAGTAGAGCGGAAGCGCCATGAGCAGCATGGTGCCGGGATCCGGCGCCGGTGCCAGCAGCAGAGCAGCTGCAAAACTGCCCACGAGCATGTACGGACGCATGAACCTCATCCGTTGACGCGTCAATATCCCGAAGCGCATGAGAGGATAGAGTACGACGGGGAGCTCAAAGATGAGCCCGAACACGAGGATAAGTTTCACGGCAAAGCTCAAATAATAGCCGATGCGCCAATCGTTCGCTATTCCCAGGCTCCACGAGTACTCATAGAAAAACGCCAAAACCCGCGGAAGAACGGCCCAATAGGCGAATGCGCAGCCGAATAAAAAGAGAAGAACACCCCACCCAAGACTGCAGAAAAGCACGCGTTTTTCATGCTCCAACAGTCCCGGCAAGATAAAACGCAGCGCAAGGTACAGCAGAATAGGACTCGCCAGTATCACCCCTCCGAAAAAAGCCAGTTGCACCGAGAGCAGGAAGGCCTCCCCGGGCTGAAAAGCGCCCATGATGCGCGGCTCACTGCTTCCCTGTCCCACGTGAAGATCGGCGCCAGCGGCATGCAAAGCGCGGGAAAGCCGCAGCGGCTCGGCATCACCCCTCTGCAAGAAATCTGACTGTTGTTCCGGAGGAAGAGTTGCCGCCGCACGCAGATAATCCAAAGCATCCGCCAGTGCAAGCACAGTCGTTGGAAAACGCCTTTCCAGATCATCGCGAAGCTCGGGAGGAAGGCCGACACGAGCAGCTTGAAGCTCCTTGGCTGTCACCCAATCCTGAGCTGACACGTCCGAGGGAAGATGCTGCCGCTCGTGCTCCAGCCAGACCTGCTCCACCGGATAACGCAGCAGACCGAGCAGAGAAGACGTGAACCCGAAACAAACCAGCATGGACAGCAAAGTAACAGCTCCCATACTTACCAGCGTGCGGCGAAGCTCCTCCAAGTGCTCCAGGAAACTCATCTCCGCATGCCCGCCCTTCTGACGAACTTCAATCATGGATTTCAGGAAAGACATACGGGGTCTGGAAGTTTGATGCCGAGTCGCTGCACATCTTCCGGCGAGAGCGCACACGGATCGGGCGCCACAAGGTGCCCCGGCTCAATCGCGACAGGCGTCAGATCCATCGTTGAGGTCACTTTCACCAGCGGATGCTGAATGCGGTGCCCGAACGCACTACCGGGAGGAGGATCAATGGAGCCGGACGACTCTCCGGGAAGAACAGGCTGCGCAGACGCCGCAATGCCCACTGCAGGCACAGCCTGTAAAAGCGCTTGGGTGTACGCGTGGCGTGGTGCGCGGTAGAGATCATCGGCCTCAGCCTCCTCCACAATTTTCCCGGCATACATCACCGCCACGCGATCAGATACGTGCCGCACCACGGAGAGATCATGCGAGATAAAGAGGTAAGCCAAGCCGAGTTCACGTTGCAATTCCATGAGCAAATTGAGAGCTTGGGATTGCACCGACGCGTCCAGCGCGCTCACGGGCTCATCCAGAATGAGTAGTTTCGGACAATGCGAGAGTGCTCGCGCAATGCCTATACGCTGCCTCTGGCCTCCGGAAAACTCATGTGGGAATTTGTTGAGCGAACTCTTTGGAAGTCCCACACGATCCAAGAGCTCAAGCACACGCGCCTGCCGGGTCTTCGATGACTCCCCACCCTGCACCAGCATGGGTTCTTCAATGATATGACGTACATCCATACGCGGGTCAAGCGCATCCGCCGAATCCTGGAACATGAGCTGCACATCTCGTCGAACTTTCCTCAAACGCCATTGAGGAAGATGGGTAATGTCGCGTCCCATCAGACGTATGATCCCGCCAACAGGTTCCAAAAGGCGCACAATGCAGCGCGCAACGGTACTCTTACCGCAACCGGATTCGCCCACGAGGCCAAGCGTCTGACCTGAAGCTATAGAAAAGCTCACGCCATCTACAGCCTTGACCCATCGCTTCGTCTTGGAAAACAAGTCACTCTGCACCGGGAAGCGCATGCAAAGCTGAGATACTTCGAGAAGACTCTGCGACATGAAGGAGAGGGCAAATTAGGAGGACGAACGCACACGAGAACGCGGAGAGAGAACGATCGGTACGCCTGCAACCCCGGCGTGAGAGCGAATCGCGCCGCGCAAATACTGCGCATAATTGTCAGTGAGCAAACGCTTGTCATTCACAAAGAGCACGTAAGTGGGCGTTGGCAAGCGCATGTACTTTTCATTGAACGCAACCGTGGCGTAGTAGAGCTTCAGGGAACGTCCATTGGCTCGAACAATCGGCGGCGGGTTAACGAGCATGGCCCGCTGAAGGATGCGATTAAGTTCCCCGGTACCGGGAGTTTTCCCGCATTGTTTCTTCAATTTCTCAATGGCTGTAAAGATGCCGCTGAGCCCGCTGCCTTCCTTAGCGGAAACGATGGCAATCAGAGGATTTTCCAAAAAGAAAAGCTGCTCCTGAACCATGCGGCGCATCTCTTCGCGGCGTGCTTTGAGAGGCGCCTCCGGACAAAACAGGTCAAATTTATTGAGCGCCACAATGCACGGCTTCTTCTCCTCAGCAATACCGGCTGCTATACGACGATCCTGGTGCGTTATACCCGCCACACAGTCAATCACGAGCAGACACACGTCAGAGCGACGAATTGCCCTCTCACTGCGCATTGCAGAAAATACCTCCACCGACGTGTCGCGCTTGGAGCGAGGGCGCATACCGGCGGTATCAATGAGTACATATTTCTCATCCCCGCGAGTATAGGGAATGTCCACGGCGTCACGAGTGGTGCCGGCCACTTCTGATACAATGGTACGCCTGTCGCGCAAAATAGCGTTAATGAGTGAAGACTTGCCCGCGTTCGGACGTCCCACCACGGCCATGCGAATACCTCCACCGTCTGCTGTCTCCTCGTCCGCCCCGTCATCCTGTTCCGCTTCCTGCGCCGGGTCTGCCCCCAACCTGCGGAGATGCTCGTTGAGCAGGGCAATCAACTGTTCCATGCCGCGCCCGTGCGCTGCGGAAGTAAAGACGTGCTCTGCAAACCCCAACCCGGCGAACTCTCCGAGTGCGAGTTCCTGTTTCGGAGTATCTGCTTTGTTGAGAACCAGCAAAATCGGCGATTTGCTCCGGTGCAGCTGCTGCGCGATATTTTGATCCACCGGAGTGAGATGTTCCCGGCAATCGCACACGAAAAGGATTAAATCCGCTGCCTCCATGGCAATATCAGCCTCCGCCGCCACCTGAGCAGCAAAACCGTCGTCCGTCGTCGCGCCGATGCCACCCGTATCCACCACCAACGCCTCGTAAGCCGCATTGCGAAGCGGTGCGCTCAGGCGATCTCTCGTCACACCCGGTTGGTCGTGTACAATAGCAATCTTACGTGCGACAAGGCAATTGAAGAGGGCCGACTTCCCAACGTTCGGGCGCCCCACGATAGCTATGGTCGGAACAGACATGGATGCAGAATGATCAGGGACGTTCCGTCGCACTGTGGTACTTTGTCTTTTCTCCCTTCGGCTTGACATATGGCGCAACGCCGATGCATCGAATGCCTTTCCCGGAACTTACGAGATCGACCGGGCCTCCGATTTGCTTCATGATTTGATACTCGCGCCGTTCGCCGTACGTATTCATCACCGAATAGGTGAAGAATTTGGGAGCGCTCTGGCAAAGCAAATGCAAGTTCTGCGCACTGTCCAGCATGACGCGAGGTTTCATGAAGTTCAGATACTGCCCCAAAAAGCAGGCCCCCTGAACCACCCCCGTGTCAGCATTCATCACCTGCCCGAACAGCAAGTTCTTGTCTTTGATGATCAGAGAACGCACGCTCAATTCCAACCTCTGTCCGCGAACCTGCACGCGGAATGATTGAAGTTTGCCACCGGAGTTCACATTGAATGTCGTGTTGTTGGATGTGTATGTTGTATTCATGTCCGGCAGGCGCAGTGTAGCCGATACGCTGTACATGCCCTCCCGGCGGAGTTTGTACGCAGGCTGCAATTCGAAGTCGTACGCCTTCTTGGATCCGGGGGCAATCGTGATATTCGGACAGCGCAGAATGACGGAAGGCGGCACGGAAGACGTATCGCCGCGACGCATCACGTCAAGGTACAGCCAGCTGCGTCCCGGTGTACTGACCAGCGAAATCGGCGCATCCGTCCGATTGGTGATCATGAGGCGAAGCTTTACATTCTCTCCTAAAATATAATCGCGCCGCAGGGGGTCAAGTCTTACATCCAGCTGGGCAAAGACAGGAGCCGCCGCCCCCCATCCGAGGAGGAGAAGCATGACTGACATGAGAATAGGTATGCGAGTCATTTCTGTTTGGGTGAGTTAGAATTATTCAGTTTGCACGCTGTACGAAACCCACGTGCGGAAAATTTTTGACTTGGTTTCGTTTCGCGGATCACTTGGTCGCCCTGCGCCGGATAAACGATCCAATGATCGTCATAAGGAGGTTCCCCTTCAAAGCTCGTAGACGTCCATTCTTCCGGCCATGAATCAGAATCGGCGTGTTTGCGAGCCGTCTTCACCATGTCTGCTTCCGCCAAATTTTCTTTAGCGTACCGCGCATAAGCCACGGCATCCGCGTACGATACCCCGAGGACGGGCGATTCCAGAGTCTTCGTCTTTTCGCTCTCGGCTTTGGCGAGCTGTTTTTTCCAGTCGGCAGGAATATGATCGCCGTCTTTTCCCGGTAAATCTGCGTCCAATTTTTTCTTTTCGCTTTCGCTCATGCGCTCGTAGGCAGATAAAAAGGCGTTGTACTCTCGAATGCTCACCGGAGCTTTCCTCACCCGCCACGCACCACTGTCGGAAGAACAGAAAACGTAGCGCTCCGTCACTGCCGACAGCAATTCTTCTGTCGAAAACGGTTTCACCCAATACCCGATTGCACCAATGGCTAAAATAGCGAGAAGAGCGAGAAGAAGCTGCCTCGCGTGAGAAATGGCGAAGCGGACAGCGCGTTTAAGGTGGCGCTTTTTTGCGTAGCGCAGGATGAAGTTGACGCCGTACTCGATACTTTTCCTCCCCTTGTCTTTCTTCTGAACACGCAAGATATTGAGCGCGGAAAGCAACGGTCCCCATTCCAAATCCACGCCGCCATACCCGTTGCGCAGCCAATGAATGACCACGGAGAGTTTGGATTTAGTCAGCAGTTCCTGCGGAAGGACCTGATCCAACACCTCCGCCAAACCGTTCATTTGAGCAGTACGATGAAGCTCATTCGCTGCTCTTCCCGACACCGGCGAGAAGAAGACGAATTCCCCGCGATCCATGTAAATAGATGCCATGTCCAGCGGAACTGCCGACAGACCCTTCCGTTCGCATGCCGCATAAAGTTCCGCCACGTGCTGCACCAGCGCAATGCCCTGACTGTAGTTCAACCGATCGCCCCGTGCCACCAACTCGCTGAGAGAGACTCCCAAAGGCTGCTCTTGGACAAGATAGCTGAAGGGACCGGTCTGAACGAACTCAAGAATCGAACAAACGTGCGGCAGAGAAACGGAAGCGCGGCTACGCACACTCTCGCAAAATTGATCAACGGTCTGCGGATCGCTGCCCGGACGCAGCATTTCAATGACCACGGCACGACCCACATAAGTCTGCTTGGCAACGTACAGTTCCTTCTCCCCTGGCGAACTAAGCAGCTCCGTGAGCATGTAAAGCCCGAGTTTTGCCGGCAATTCAGTAAAGATCGGATTCATAAATATTCGTTGCGTGATTCATCCATCTCGTCAGCATAAGGAACAGCTTCTTCTGCGTAAGGCGACAGGCCGTCATCCGGCAGCAGACCGCCCGGTCCCAATCCGCGACGCCTGCTGTTAAGTCGCTGTTCGTGCAGGATGAGAGCGGAAGGGGAACTGATGCAATCCAGAGGCTCCCCCTGGTAGTATAGTTTGGCCGTGAAGCCGTAATACTTGACATCTGCGACGCCTTCAGCCTCTGCCCCGTCAGCCTGCGGCACATTATACTGCACCATCAAGTCTTCCTCGCAGTCATTCCACGTAGGCTTTTCATTCGTCCACGAAAGTTTCGGCGTGATGCGAGAAAAATCAATCTTACGCCCGTTCACGAGATCAAAAAACTGGATGGTGATATAGATATCATCGGGGCGAATGCGCTCCCCCGGAGCGAGCATTACCGGCAGCATAATGCTCACATTCTCCCCCTGCTCAGTATCGTAGGTGTGCTGGATGCGGTGCGGACCGAAAGCGAGCTTGCCGCGCAAAGCACTCGGCAGCTCCATGCCGAACGTGAGGCGACGAGAAGCCAGCTGAAAGTATTTGCCTGCCTGTTCGCGCATGCGGAAAAGTTTGCTGTAGTAATCGCGCGCTTTGCGCGGATTGAGCAGTTTGTCGTAAGCCATGCCGTAATAATACAGTAGGGCCGGATGATCAGGCGAGAGTGTCGTGGCTTGCTCTAAACTCAACACGCAACGCTTCATATCTCCCGAAATCATGGCCGCCACCCCCTGGCGTATCAATTCGTCCACCTCCTCATGATCCTCGGCGCTCAGCGTTCCGGACGGATTTTGTTGCTGCTGGGTCTCAGCCTGCTCGCTGCTCACACCGGTTTCACGTTCCATCACAGCGGCGGCGGCATCCAAGTCGCCGGTCTCATCCGATATGATATCCGCCACGTCGCGCGGTCGTAACTCGGGCGCCTCCCGGCTCACGGCGGTCCCTTCGTCCGCATCCTGCGCAGGGATATCTGTCGCGCCAATGCCCGCCGAACCGGCGCCGTTCTCTTCCTGCTGCAATTCCTGTGCCTCCAACACAGCAAGTTCCATGCGCGCCGCCTCCATTGCCTGGTCATACGAATTTTCCAATCGACGCACCACGCCCACTCCTAACACGCAAAGTTCCACAACGATGATCAATCTCAGCAGCACAACAACTCCGCTCGCCCGCATCACATTGGCAACGCCGCACTGCACCCACCGAAGAACAAAGTCAAAGCCCCGCCCGGTGCACCTGCGGCACACCCCGTACGCGGCGCTTATGAGATTGGTTTCTTTCATCTCCCCCTGCCCGCTCATTCTACCATAACACCACCCTGTTGCACAGTCAAAAATTCCGCATAAAACGCCAAAATTCCGCTCCCCACGGCACGCAGTCCGGTAGAAACGGTCACTCCTCACATTTTTCCACCCCACTCCTCGACCTTTGATCTGCCTCAATCCAAGCACAATCGGTCGCATCAATCAAGTTGGAATAATCAGAGGACTCCGATTCCGCGAAGGATACCAATCATTCCCTCAGCCGCGACATCACTGATAATTTGTCCGGCAGAATTGAAGGTGTAGAAATTCATGACGGAGCACGAGATTCTCCTCCCCGTAGGCGGAATGCCGAGAAAAGCGCCATCATGCGTGCCGGTAAGCGTCCAATAAACGGCAACAAGATCATCCTGAGCTGCCATTTGCTCAAGTTTCCACTGCGCGTCAGAAAATCCGGATCGCATCCACTTGACAACGGACAGATAACCCCGGGCGCCATAGAGGAGGTTCGGTGAAGCGGGTGTACGAAAAGACGCGTCCGGAGCAATCAGACGCTCGGCAAGAGCTTCATCCGCAGTGTTAATCATCTGCTCAAATTCTTTCATCAGGGCGCGATGACGTTCAACGACAGAAGAATGATTCATGCTGCAATCTACCACGAATGCACGATCTGTGTCAACCTCCGAAACGCCATGTTCACGCCTTAATCATCGCTTAACGTGTCGGGGTGAGAGAAAAGGAAACCGCCCTACTGCCAATACGGCAACGGGGGGGGGGCGGGGTCGGTCATTCAAGTCATAACGTGTCTCTCTCCCACCTCACGTTTCCTTTTGAGCAGACTTCCCGACATGTTCGGCACGGAATGCGGATCACCTCATTTTGCGCATAGAGGCGGGAAGGATGCGGAGTTGATCGCGGTATTTTGCAATGGTTCGGCGGGCAACGGTCAAACCTTGTTTCGCAAGAAGCTTCTCAATAGCGGCGTCACTGAGGGGAGCAGCCGGATTTTCCTCATCAATGAACGCGCGAATTCGGGCTTTGACGGCCGCGCCGGAAAAGCTCTCCTCACCTTCACGCGACGCGAGCGCCACCGTGAAAAAGGAACGCAGCTCGTACACGCCGTATTCACAACGCAAGTACTTTCCGTTTACCGCGCGGGAGACGGTGGAAATATGCATCTGCACGGTTTCTGCAATCTCCTCCATACGAAGGGGGAGAAGATGCGATGGGCCGCGAAGAAAAAAATCGCGTTGCCGCTCCACAATGGCGCGTGCAACGGACAGTATCGTCTCCTGACGTTTTTCTATGGCTCGAATAAGCTCCCTACCCTCACGAAAGCACCGGGAAAGGTAGCGGCGCAGCTCCGCTTTGTCTCCCTGTTCAGCAAGCATCTCGCGATACTGAGATGAGAGCGCGAGGTGCGGCACCATCTCGCCGGTAAGACTCACAGTCAGCTCCCCGCCGAGGCGTGTCACGATGACATCCGGAGCGCCGATAGGTTGCTCCACGGACGAGAATGCGCTACCAGGATCCGGGTTGAGACGCGAGATGCGGTGTACGGCCGCTCTGGCGGCCTCCTCGCTCACGCCCAGATAGCGAGCAGCTCGTGCAAAGCGGTGGCGTGCAAGATCATCCCAACATTCATCTGCCAGGCGGTAGGCAAGGCTCTTTTCTTCGCCTTCGCGACGCAATTGGAGCAGCAGGCTTTCCCTCAAATCCACAGCTCCTACGCCCGCAGGCTCCAAATCCTGAACAACAAGCAAGGCTTTGTGCATTCGCTCGGGAGGCATACCGAGTTTTTCCGGCGGCTCTGAGAAAAAGCCGTGCGAATCCAAGCGAGCGATGAGGGTCAGGGCATCCCGCTCCAGCGTGCGCGGCAATGCGCTTTGCAATACCTGTTCCTCCAAATGCGAGCTCAATGTAGTTTGCTGCGGGAGCGCCTCCATCATGGAAGCGTGACGCTGCGTGGCTTCGAAGTCCGGGGAGGGCAACGCATCATCCTCCGCTGCGGGTGGAGCTGATTCTTCGAGGGTGGGATTGCTGTTGAGAGCCTGCGTGGCCATCTGCGTCAGCTCGGTCTGAGTGGCTTGCAGCGCCCGGAGAAAAAGCTGCATGGAAGCTCCCATCGTCATGGTCTGACGCATGCCTTGCGTCAGCTGTGGGCTTTCCGAACTCATGATACAGTGTCATCGTTGATGGCGATCAAATGCTGAAGCTCATCGAAATAAGTCTTGAGAGTTTCAGCGCCGTCGGATGCCGCGCGGATGCGACCGCGCAGAATGTCGATACGTTCTTGGATGGCAAAACTGGCAGCGCGGGCGCAAGCACAGTTCACATGCTCCTCTAAGCGATCTTCCGGGTAATTTTCTATAGTTACGGAGCGCAGGGCAAGGGCCTGCTCCTGAGGAAGCTGTTTGGCGAACTCGCGCAGAGCCTGTTCATCGCCCGGCGTGGGTAATAATTCCATGATTCGTTGCAAAAGAATCCCACCGGAAAGAGTGCGGATCGGCTCCTGCAGATCCTCAATGCGCTCGACCAACATATCCTGCGCTTTTTTACTGCTGATAGCCATAGAAATGAGGCCGGAGATAGCATTATGCAGTTGCAAAGGCGCTACCACCTGCTCTGTGAAGTCGTCAACGTCCTCCCCTTCGTCCTCTCTGCTGGGAGGGGACTGTGAAGTGCGTCGCGCCTCCCGGAGTGCGTTTTTTTTCAGTTCGCGCACCATGTTGCCAACAACCGCACGAAAGGCCTCAGGGCCGATGTTAAGGCGAGTTGCCAAATCCACCACAGCGGCATCGCGACGTATGGGATCGGACACTTGAGCTGTGAGTTCAGCCATACGCGGCACGAGGGCGGCGCGGGAGCCTGCATCCTGACCGCAATGCTCCAACTCATGCGTGACGCGTCGGATCAGGTAGGGCTGCGCATCGGCGATAGCCTGCTGCAGAGCTTCCGGTCCATTGGTACGGATGAGCGAATCCGGGTCCTCACCGGTAGGAAGATCGGCCTGGTACACTTCCAACCCCGCCTGAGCGAGTTTGCGGTAGGTTTTTTCTGCTGCGGCAATTCCGGCGCGATCACCATCGTAGCAAAGGGTGGCGCGCTTGGCGTATTTGGCGAGGATGCGTGCGTGGTCGTCGGTGAAAGCCGTACCGAGACCAGCCACAGCATTGCGCACATCGGCATTCTCATGGCAAGCGATGACATCCAGCTGTCCCTCGCAGATAACTGCATGCATGCCCGCCTTGCCGATGGGAGCCGTGGCCTTGTAGAGACCGAAGAGGAGCTCTCCCTTGCGAAACGCCACAGTTTCCGCCGTGTTGACATATTTGCGCGGGTCCTGATCCTCTTGCATCACACGGCCGGAGAAGCCTACCACCTCACCGCGCACATTGCGGATGGGAAACATGAGGCGATCACGGAACACGGGATAGTTTCCGCGATCATTGCTGCTCACCAGATAGGCTTCAACCAGCGTTTTTTCATCGAATCCACGAGAAAACGCCAACTCGCGCAACTCGTGAAAAGTCGGCGGAGCCCAACCGAGTTGCCACAACTTGGCAACTTCAATATTCACACCCCGTTGCTTCAGGTAATCGCGCGCGTGCTGGGCTTCTGCGCATCGGCAGAGTTGAGTGTGGTAAAATTGGGCGGCAAGTTCGTTGAGTTGCACCACGCGAGTGCGGATATGCCGACGGCGCAGCGCCTCAGGATCTTCCTCTTCCTCAATGATCGGGATCCCGCAGATACCCGCCAGACGCCTCAGCGCCGTGGGATAATCCAGATTCTCGAACATCATCACGAATTTTACTGCGTCGCCGCCCACGTTGCAACCGAAGCAGTGAAAACTCTGACGAGCCGGATTCACATGAAACGAGGGCGTCTTTTCGTTGTGAAACGGACAGCGTGCCTTCCACGAGTATCCTGCGCGTCTCAGCGGCACGTAACGCCCCACCACCTCGACGATGTCCGCCGAACTCTTGATGCGCGCTTCGCACTCCTGTGTGATGCGAGACATGATGAGCTATTGAATGAGCTGTCGCAAGTGACCTTCAAAGCCGGGATAGGACGTATCGATATTCGCGCAGCGCAGCAGTGTGGTTTTTCCGGTTGCGCGCAACCCGGCGACGAGAAAGCTCATGGCGATGCGGTGGTCGGTAAAGCTGTCCAGCGTCGCGCCGACAAGCGGAGACCCACCGGTGATGGTCATACCATCATCGTACTCCTGCACTGCGACTCCCATAGCTTGGAGATTAGCTGCTACGGAGCTGATGCGATCACTCTCCTTCACGCGCAGCTCGTCAGCGTGGCGAATGTTGGTTTCGCCCTCCGCACAGGCCGCTGCTACGGCGAGGATGGGAACTTCATCGATGAGATTGGGGATTTCCTCCGGTCTCAGATCGGTACCGTGCAACTGCGGAGCGTAACGCACAGTGACATCGCCCGTCGGCTCGCATTCGCCGCGTTCGTTGCTCAGCTCAATCTGCGCGCCCATGCGCCGCAACACGCGCAGCAAAGCAGTGCGCGTGGGATTGAGGCCTACGCCACGCAGAGTCAGCTCACTGCCGGGAACCACGCTCGCCGCCACGACCCAGAAAGCCGCGCTCGAAAAATCAGATGGCACGTCTATATCGTGCGCTTGCAAGGACGCCCGACCTCGCACGGCTACGCTCAACCGGTCAGCCGACTCTTCGCAGGGCACGCCGAAGTGGCGCAGAAGACGCTCCGTGTGGTCGCGGGTGACGGCGGGCTGCTCCACGCAAGTTTCTCCATCTGCAAACAGACCGGCCAACAGAATGGCGCTCTTCACTTGGGCGCTAGCCATGGGCAACGAGTAATGGATGGGGCGAAGACTTCTCCCGACAATCTCCAGCGGGGCGCAACCCTCCTTTTCCCCACAAGCGCGGATGCAAGCGCCCATCTGCTCCAGCGGAGCAATGACGCGGCGCATCGGACGTCGGCTCAGTGACCCGTCCCCCGTCAGACGACTGCTGAAGGGGAGGGCGCTGAGCGCACCTGCCAGCAGACGCATGCCGGTGCCGGAGTTGCCGCAATCGATGCTGTCAGCAGGGGCAGAAGGACACATGCCGACGCCGGTGATGGAGAAATTGGCGGCAGGAGCAGATGAACTCACCACAGCACCCAACTGCTGCATGGCCCGCAGAGTGTTCAGGCAGTCCGCGCTGCACAAAAAATTGCGTACGCGAGTGACGCCGCTCGCTAACCCTCCTAAAATTGCTACGCGATGGGAAACGCTTTTATCGCCCGGCGCAATCAACTCGCCTCGCAGAGGATGGGCGGCCAATTCAACGCTGATGGTGTCACTCGCCATAAATCGTGAGATGCTTCTTGTTGAATGCTTCGCGGATGATCGCATCGAAGAAGGCGCGCACGGTCAGTTCTCTCTGCGCACTGCGGATGGCCGTTTTCAGAGATTCGCGACACTCCTGCGCACTCAGTACGCGAGCCGGAGTAATCTCTCCGGGCATCAAAACATGCCAGCCCCATCTGCTCTGAACCAACGATAGCTCACCTGCCGGAAGGGCTTCCTCCCCGAACAAAGGCAACTCCGGCAGCGTACGCTCCGGCATGTCGTACACTTCCCCCAAGTCCCCGCCGCGCGCGGCGGTGGCGTCATCTTCGCTGCAGTTGCGGGCAAGTTTGGCAAAGTCTTCGCCCTGTTGAAGTCGCTCCAGCAAACGGCTCGCCTGCGCTTCGACCGCCTGCGGTTTTTTCTCCAGTGTCGCCAAAAAAATGTGGCGCACGGGTCGGTGAGCAGGGATGCTCAGCTGGTTGCGCAGCAGTTCGTAGTGCCTATCAGCATCCTCATCGCTCACGGTACAATGTGGCTCCGCCGCACGCTCCAGTAGCGCTGCTGACTTCATGATCAAGACCAATTGCTGCGCAAAACTCTCCCTCGTGAACCCCTGACTCGCCAGCCACAAATCAAACTCCTGAGCATTCAGCGCCCTGCTCTCCAGTCGCGACAACTCCGAGCGCGCCTCCTCGGCAAAATCCGGCAAATTTTTGTCGTTGTAGCGCGTGCGGATGCGCAGTAACACACGCCGCACCAATTCCATAAGCACTGCGGCACGTTCTTCCTCAGGAGTCGCCTCACGTCCCCGCAGCCAATTTTGCTCCTGCTCGAAACGCGCCAGCGCTCCGCGCGTGACAGCCTCGCCATACACCCGTGCTGCCACATCCGCAGGCTGGGCGCTCACCGGCGTGTGCAGGGATTTCCACACCGGCCCGTGCCACACCAACAAATCCACGGCCAAATACACCAGCACAGCGGTAAAAAACGCCAGCTTGAGCGCGAATATTCTGAGCGGTGTTATCTTCACGGGATTGCGGGGGCATTTTACCCTCTCCATGGGCAAAAAGCAATCTTATTCAAAGAAAGCTCTGCCCAAAACGCACAAAATCAACAAATCCCAAACAACAAGTCGAAAATCATGGACAGGTAATCGCATTTTCTGATGCGTTGGCCCTGATTTGTCTTGCAATTCGCGAGCGAATATGGCATATATCTGCAAGTTTACACCCGCGCCATGCCGAAAGACACCTCTATCCGAAAAATTTTAGTCATAGGATCTGGCCCCATTATCATTGGACAGGGATGCGAGTTTGATTACTCCGGCACCCAAGCGTGCAAAGCTCTCAAGGAGGAAGGATATGAGGTGGTGCTTGTCAACTCCAATCCCGCCACCATTATGACGGACCCGGAGACGGCGCCGCGCACGTACATTGAGCCAATTACCCCGGAATACGTCGAGAAGATCATCGTCCGAGAAAAACCGGATGCTCTGTTGCCGACACTGGGCGGGCAGACCGCACTCAACTGCGCAATGGAACTTTACCGCAACGGAGCGTTGAATCGCCACGGCGTGCGTATGATAGGGGCGAGCGCGGATGCTATCGAGAAGGGAGAAGATCGACAGCGCTTCAAGGAGGCCATGATCAGGATCGGGCTGGACGTACCCGCCAGCGGCACGGCCCACAGCATGACAGAGGCATGGGATGTGGCAAAGAACGTGATTGGCAGCTACCCGATGATCATTCGTCCGGCATTCACCTTAGGTGGAACAGGTGGAGGCATTGCGTACAATAAGACTGAGTTTGAGGAAATCGTCGCGCGCGGGCTGGACCTTTCACCCGTTACAGAGGTGCTTATTGAAGAATCGCTGCTGGGATGGAAGGAATACGAGATGGAAGTGATGCGCGACCGCAACGACAACTGCGTTGTGGTTTGCTCCATTGAGAACATGGATCCTATGGGCGTACACACCGGCGACTCCATCACCGTGGCTCCCATTCAGACGCTGACGGATCGCGAGTACCAAATTATGCGCGACGCCTCCTTTGCCGTTATCCGTGAGATCGGTGTGGAGACCGGCGGAAGCAACATCCAGTTCGCCATGGATCCCAAGACCGGGCGTATGATCATCATTGAAATGAATCCGCGTGTGAGCCGTTCTTCGGCCCTCGCCTCTAAAGCTACAGGATTCCCCATCGCTAAACTCGCAGCCAAGCTCGCCATCGGCTACACCTTGGACGAACTCAAGAACGACATCACACGCGAAACTCCGGCTTCTTTCGAACCCTCCATCGATTACGTGGTCACTAAAGTCCCGCGTTTTACCTTCGAAAAATTCAAGAAAGCAGATGAGCGACTCACCACGTCCATGAAGAGCGTGGGCGAAGTCATGAGCATAGGCCGCACCTTCAAGGAATCTCTTCAGAAAGCCTTGCGGTCGCTGGAGACAGGACGCTGGGGTTTCGGTTTTGATACCAAATGCCCGAAGGATCCTTCTCGAGAAGAAATTGCCGCCAAACTTGCCATCCCCCACGCCGAGCGCGTCTTTTGGATCCAGACAGCTTTCACCCACGGCTTCTCCATTGATGATGTCCACGATTTGACGCAGATTGATCCCTGGTTCCTCGATCAACTGCAGCAGCTGGCGGAGGCCGGTATGCACTTGGCGGAACTTGATTTGAGACAGGCGAAGAAGCTTGGCTTCTCCGACCGTCAGATCGCGCTGGCTCGCGGTTGCTCGGAAGATGATGTACGTGCTGAGCGCAAGGCGAAGGGCATCGTTCCCACCTACCGCTTGGTGGACACCTGCGCCGCCGAGTTTGAGGCGTACACGCCATATTACTATTCCACGTATGGAGATGAGAACGAGGCACGTCCGAACGACAGGAAAAAGATTGTCATTCTCGGCGGCGGACCGAATCGCATAGGTCAGGGTATTGAGTTTGATTATTGCTGCGTTCATGCTTCTTTTGCTCTGAAGGAACTCGGGTACGAGACCATTATGGTGAACTCCAACCCGGAGACTGTCTCCACCGACTACGATACATCCGACAAACTTTACTTCGAGCCGCTGACCTTGGAGGATGTGCTCAACATCTGCGACCAGGAGAAGCCGGACGGCGTCATCGTGCAGTTCGGCGGGCAAACCCCGCTAAATCTTGCCGCCGCTTTGCAGGAGCGGGGAGTGCCCATCATCGGCACCAGCCCTCGCAGTATTGAATTGGCTGAGGATCGTAAATACTTCTCTGCCCTTCTGGATGAAATCGGTCTGAAACAGGCAGAGGCCGGCACTGCCACGAATGAGGAAGAGGCTGTGCAGGTCGCGCATCGCATTGGCTTCCCGGTGCTGGTGCGTCCCTCCTTCGTGTTGGGCGGGCGCGCCATGATGATTGTGTACGATGAGAACGAGCTGCGCACCTACATGCGCGAGGCGGTGGATGCCTCACCGGAACGTCCGGTGCTGGTGGATCGCTTCTTGCAACACGCCATGGAGATTGATGTGGACGTGATAGCCGATGGAACGACGAGCGTCGTGGGAGCTATCATGCAACACGTAGAACCTGCCGGCATCCACTCCGGCGACTCTGCCTGCATGATTCCGCCGAACAAGGTTTCCCCCGCCATGCATAAGGAGATGATGCGCGCCGCCAAGGAATTGGCCGCACGGCTCCATGTCAAGGGGCTCATGAACTGCCAGTTTGCCATCAAGGACGAGCAACTCTACGTAATCGAAGTCAATCCGCGGGCTTCACGCACGATACCCTTCGTCTCCAAATCTATCGGTGTACCGTTAGCTAAACTTGCGGCCAAAGTGATGAGTGGCATGACACTCGCGGAACTGAATTTCACCAAGGAGGTGGTGCCTTCGTATTACACGGTAAAAGAGGCTGTGTTCCCTTGGAACCGCTTTCCGGGAATCGATGTCGTTCTCGGACCGGAAATGCACTCCACGGGCGAAGTCATGGGCATCGACCGCGACCCGGAAATCGCCTACATGAAGAGTCAGATTTCAGCCTTCAACCCGCTGCCAAGCTCGGGCCTCGTCTTCATTTCCGTCAATGATCGCGACAAAGAAGTTGTTGTCCCCATTGCGCAAGATATCGCCGAGGCAGGCTTCTCCATCTGTGCCACAAAGGGAACCATGGATTACCTGCAGAAAAACGGCATCTCCTGCACACGAGCCTACAAGGTGCTGGAGGGGCACCGTCCGAACATCGTGGATCGCATCAAGAACGGTGACATTGTCTTCGTGATCAACACGCCCGGATCCCATGACGCCCGCGAAGACGAAGTAGCCATCCGAGCCGCCGCCGTGAACAATAATATTTCCTACTGCACCGATCTTTCTTCCGCCAAAGCCTGCGCGGACGCTATCCTGCACAACAAGAACAAGGTTACCACCGTCTGCACCCTGCAGGAATTCCACGCTTCCAACGGGTGATCGTAAACTGACTTTGGAGTGTTTTCCTATCCTGAATTGCGATGAAAAAAACCGACAAAGCCACCTTGGACTCATCGTATTTCCAACATGGCGAAGAAGGAAACCTTGTAAACGCGTTGATCAAGGAGTGCAAACAGGCCCTCCAGCGCGGGATTGCTCAGTTTGATGAGAGAGAAGCAGGAGCGGTTGTAACGCATTTCCTGCAATCTCCCAATGAAACAATACCTTTGGCAAGTGAAGGGCTCAGGAAAAGTCTCATTAAGTACGTAACAAATATTCAAATAGAGGAGCAAACACTATCTGCTGAAGAGGGGGAGGCTGAACTACCTCTCATCAACACGCTCAGACTCTTTGACAATCTGCCTTACAAACCTCCGGAAGTTTGGGATTTTACATTCGTTGACCTGTTTGCAGGGATTGGAGGATTCCGCATAGCCTTTCAGCATGCCGGTGGAAAATGTGTGTTCAGTTCTGAATGGGACAAATATGCACAGAAAACGTATGAAGCGAATTACGGAGAGATTCCGTACGGGGATATACGCTTGATCCCCAAGGAGCAAATTCCTGCCCACGATGTATTATGCGCGGGTTTCCCTTGTCAACCTTTTTCCCTAGCCGGAATTTCCAAAAAAAACTCTCTGGGAAGAAAACATGGTTTTGAGGATGAGACTCAAGGGACACTCTTCTTTGAGATCAAAGAAATCCTCCGAGTTAAGCGTCCCAAGGCATTCATGTTGGAGAATGTGAAGAATCTTCTCTCTCATGATCACGGAAGAACTTTTGAAATCATCCGTCGCTCCCTAGAAGATGAGCTTGGTTACGTCATTAACTACAAAATAGTGGATGGAGCCGCATGGGTTCCACAACATCGCGAAAGGTTGTACATTCTGGGATTCGATCCATTTCATGTATCCATAGCAAAGGACGAAATAGAAATACCCGATACGCCACCAAAAAACTACCGGTATCCTCATTTATCATCCATTATTTTGCAACACATTGAAGGATGCACTCTTGGTCCCGGTACTTGGAGTACTCTTCAAAAGCACAAAAAACACCATGAAGAAGCCGGTAACGGATTCGGATATGGACTCTTGACGTGGCCCATCAAAAAAGGTACGGTCACAAGGACAATCTCAGCGCGGTACCATAAAGATGGGGCCGAAATCTTGATAGAGCAACCTGGAAATCGGCCACGCAAACTTTCTGTTCAAGAAGCCATGCAGCTCCAAGGCTTTTCTCCGAGAGAGTTCTGCTTCCCTGTTTCGTCTACTCAAGCATATCATCAAATTGGAAATAGTGTTGTCGTCCCGGCTGTAGAAGCTTCCGCCCGTTTTCTGTCTCAAGTTTTGAAAACCAAGTGCAAATGAACCTTTCCACAATCAGACTTTCAGATTTTTTTAAAGGGATCGTATTAAAGAAACTCACTCCTACGGAAACAGATCCTGCCGTCTCTAATGGCCATGAATACCAAGGCATCAAGGCTTTTTTAGAAGTGTTCGGGAAACCTGAGAATGGAGAAAAAATTTACATGGATTTTACATATCTCTACGTGTCCGATAATGAATTAGGGGTGGAAGAAGCTGCTGGGCAATTATCCTGTTATGATTGCCGATGGAATCAGGAAAAAAGGGCAGCCGAATACAGACTCTACTATAAAGATAACGTCGTTACTGAAAAAACAAAAGCAGGAGACTATCTTATACTCGCTGAGAAGAAGGATGGTTCTCTCTGGGCTATTGTCATAGAGAGAGATAGCCAGGCTCTTTCAGATATCCTTCTTTCGTTTAACATCAATTCAGAAAGCAACTTACAAAAGTTCGCCGAAATTTCTCAAGAAACTTTGAGAAAAAGGGATATTTCTCCACTTGTGGCCAGCTTGCTGCATGCACTTGGAATTCCCCATCCTAATGATAATGAGATCTTGGGTGAGATGTTGGAAAAATTTGGTGAACATTTTCCTGCCACGGGCGTTTTTTCTGCCTATGCAAGAAGCGTGAGCAATTACCCGGACGCAAATGCAGCAAGTGCTGATGAAGTCATCGTTGACTGGTACAATACAGAAGAATATCTCTTTCATACCTTTGAAAATTACTTGATCAACAAACGACTTAATGAATCCCTCAGTCCCGAAAGTTTTCTCGAATATGCAAAATCGGTACTCAACCGAAGGAAAGCTCGAGCTGGTCAAGGATTGGAAAACCATCTGGAAAGCCTTTTCCTAGCACGAAATGTAAGATTCTCCAGAACCCCATTGACTGAAGGAAAATCACGACCGGATTTTCTTTTTCCCAGCATTGAAGCATACCAGGATATGAACTCCCCTGAAGATTTATTGCATATGCTCGGAGTTAAAACGACTTGTAAAGACAGGTGGCGCCAAATCTTAGTCGAAGCGGACCGAATACAAAAAAAGCATCTTCTGACGATGCAACCCGCCATATCGTCTTCCCAGACAGATGAAATGATTAAACATGGTGTACAGCTCGTTGTCCCCCTCAGCATTCATGACTCATACTCGGCAAAACAGCGTTTATGGCTCATGGATGTGGAGGACTTTATTGCAGAAGTTCGTACCTCTCAAACACTCTTGCGTATTTCATAAGGCCATGGATATCCTGAATGCAGAACAGAGACACCGCAATATGCAAGCGATCAAATCGAAAAATACCGGCCCGGAGATTGTAGTTCGAAGATTGCTTTTCTCTCTTGGATATCGCTACCAGCTTTATCGACACGACCTCCCCGGAACACCGGATATGGCACTTCCAAAGTACAGAACGGTCATATTTGTCCACGGATGTTTTTGGCATCGCCACAAGGGATGCAAGTATACAACATCGCCTTTGACAAACAAAGAAAGATGGCGTCAGAAGTTTCAAGAAAATATCAGGCGAGACAAAAGACAAAATAAGCTCCTTCGGCAACAAAATTGGAATATTTTGATAATCTGGACATGTGAGATCAAAAACCTCGCCAAACTTCGTCAAAAGATACTATCGTTTCCCCCTTTGAAGAAATGAATATGGATCTTCCTTTCGAAAAGCGATTGCTTGCTCACGCATATTTATCCGGCGGGACAAAGCAGCAATGGAACACATCCTGCCCGTTCACATAGAGGCGCACTACGATACGCCCGGGTTCGTGCTGCACGGCGTAGGCATCATGCTCTTCCGGCGGGCGCGGCGAAAAACGCTCTACCTTGCCGGGGGCCAGTACTGCAGCACGCAAAACGCATATCAATCGGCGGTTGCTCATCACGAGCATCTCCTCGAAGTCTGACGTCGGCAGAATAAGTGACGGTATGCGTGGCATCGCGCCGCACTATACACCTTTTCCGCCTTTTGTCAAGTGGTTTTGGAGTTGACAAGTCTTGCTTGCCTGCATACAATCCATGCAAATATGGCACCCAAAAAGACCTATCCTACGCCTTTTCAAAAAGCAGCGTGCTGGAATGCGCTGGCTTGGGCTTGTGTTGTATTCCTGGCGACGTTGGCATGCGGTCTCTTGTACGGATTTGTGAAGGCCTTTGTGGCGCTGGAGCCGGTGCTGCTGCCGGTAATTATTGCCGGGGCGTTGGGCTACCTGCTTAACCCGTGCGTGGATTGGGTTCAGCGACACTTGGCGCGGCGGCGTGCAGCGGCCGTGCTGCTTGTAATGTGCAGCGCTGCGCTGCTGACCGGAGCGTTGGGCGCTATTATTGCTCCGCCGCTGGTGGCCCAAACTAAGCAACTCATCGTTGACCGAAACTCCATACTACCCAAAGCTGTGACCGCAGGGGAAAACTTCGTAGAGAACAACACCATCGTGCAATTCGCCGTTGATTCATTCTATGATCAGATCAGCGATGAGATCACGGCCACTTCGAACACGGCACGCGAGCAGGCTGTGGCTCCCCCTGCTCCGAGCTACAAAGAAAAACTTCTCCTCATGCTGGACTACCACTCCAAAGATCTCACCCATCTTGCCGTTAAGTGGTTCACGGCGGGCACGCGCGCGCTGTACGGTTCGGTGGGACTGCTGGTGGGGATTGTACTCATCCCGGTCTTCCTTTTTTACTTTCTTCTACAGAGCGAGACGATCCGCGAGAAGTGGCATATCGTGTTGCCAATCCGAGCATCGGGATTTCGCGATGAGGTCGTTGGAACGCTTCGTCAAATCAACGACTATATCGTTTCTTTTGTGAGAGGACAAATGCTTGTGAGCCTCATCGACGGCTTCCTGCTGGGCTGCGCGCTCATGATTATGGGACTGCCTTACGCCGTAACCATCGGCGTAGCCGCCGCACTGCTTGGCATTATTCCCTACATCGGCATGATCGCGACAAGCATCCCTGCTCTCCTGCTCGCATGGGTCACTTGGCACGATGCGGGTCACGTGGTGGCAACGCTTGTCATTTTCCTGAGCGTGAGCCAACTGGACGGCTGGGTTCTCCAGCCCAAGATTCTTGGCAAGCGTTTGCACATGCACGACCTCACTATCATGTTCTCGGTACTCTTCTGGGGCAGTATCTTAGGCGGTATCGTGGGAGCTCTTCTGGCCGTGCCGCTCACAGCGTCGCTTAAAGTTCTCTTCATGCGCTACGTGTGGCCTACGCTGCACCGCGAGGACCTTCCCACCAAATAAAAAAGGCTCTCCACCATGTTCGTCCATTCCTGCCGTACCATGCGCCTCGCCGAGCAGGCCTCCTTGGACACTGGAGTCATTTCATCCGATGACTTGATGGATGCTGCAATCAGCTCCGCCGTAGCTGTACTGCGACGCGATATCGAATACGCCAACCTGCAGCGCACCCTGCCACGAGTCGTGGTTTATGTAGGCAAAGGTAAAAATGCCGGAGATGCCATCGGCATCGCTCGTGAACTCGGGTACCCCAGCATTTCTCTCCGCTGCGCCGCACCAATCGAGCAATTAGCCCCCGAGGCACGCCGACAACTCGACCTCGCAACAACGACTTCGGATGTCTCCTTCCTCCCTGAGGCTCCGTCTCCACTTGGCACGCTCGTGATTGACGGACTCCTCGGCAGTGGCGCGCACGGCACGCTGCGTTCGGAATACGCCGAGCTGACGAGCGAAATCAACCGTCTGCGTCATTCCTGCGCCAATTGCTCCGTGCTTGCCGTGGACATTCCCACCGGTCTGGACGCTGATTCGGGCACGATGGATGAACATACCGTGCGTGCTGATGCGACGCTGGCCATCGGCTGCGTAAAACCCGGCATGCTCGCAGACGGCGCAGAGAATTGCGTGGGGCGCTTACTCTGTGTCTCCATGCCGGACGTCAATCTGCCGGAGACGTCAGTGCGCGTGGCAGATGAAGGCATACTTTCCCTACTGCCTCGACGCGCTTTCAGCTGCTACAAAAATCAAGCGGGGCGCGTGCGTATCATCGCCGGTTCAGTAGGTTTTCTCGGGGCGGCGCAAATGTGCGCAGAGGCGGCTGTGCGGTCGGGCGCCGGTCTCGTGGAACTCTTCTGTCTGCCGGAGTATTATGACCTGCTCGCCGTGCGCATGGCTCCGGAAATTATGGTGCGCCGCGTGAAAAACTTTGCAGACGTTCCTGCGGATGGAGCTCAGGCTTTCCTCATCGGTCCCGGCATGGGAACTCCTTCCGAGAAAAACCGAGAAGCTCTCAGCGGGTTAATTGAGAACATCAAGTGTCCGACGATCATGGACGCGGATGCCCTGCGATTGCTTGCCATAGGCGATTTACCCTGGCCGCATCATCCCATCCTCACCCCGCATCCCGGTGAAATGCTCGCTCTCTTCCCGCAGGCCTCTTCCCTCACCCGCACCGAAACTGCCGCCCAATTCCTTCTGCGCCACCCCTGCACGCTTCTGCTTAAAGGAGCCCGCTCCCTTATCACTGATGGTTCCTCTGCCATCTACAATTCCACAGGAGGCCCCTACATGGCCAACGGCGGACAAGGAGACGTCCTGGCTGGTATCGTGGCGGGCCTTGCTGCTCAAAAATTGAGCTGCCTTCACGCCGCTGCCTTGGCCGCATACCTGTGCGGGCGGGCAGCTACTATGGCTTGGGCGCAGCAGGGGCGCCCGCTCAGCATCCGCGCCACGGATCTTTTCCCCTTTCTCACGGCACAATTTCCCTGACCCTTTTCCGGGGTTATTTCCGCAGTTTCACGTTCCCCTGAGTCGATGCCTGTCGCAGCACCTTGTTGAATTGCTGGCGGCGTGAAGCGCTCGACATCGCGTGCGACATACCACGCAGCGCCGAAATGATAAGGAGGAGCGCCACTGCCCCTATGACGCCATAGTGCCACCATGTTGGGTTTTTCACTCCGACTTTTTTAAGCCAATCCGGAGGAGAGGCAAGAAAGTTCATCTTTTCGGAAGCTCGCTGACCCTTGTCGAGTTTAATGCGCACTTTTTCCGCACTGCCGGAGGATGCAGTCTTGCCGGATCCCAACGTGCTGCCCATAGCAGTGGTACCGACATCGGACGTTTTAGGTTGAACTTTCTGTGGCTTGGTTGCCGTGGGACGGCGCATGCGCAAGGTGACGGTACTGTTGCTTTCAGTCGTGGCGGAATCCGCTGCATCGTCTGTAGCAGCCACGGCACTCTTGAGAGGAATAGCACGCCGACGCTCCTCGTCTTTATACATGGCTTTCACATGTTCAGGGGTCATCTGGTTCCCCATAGCGGTAGCTTTATCTCTTTGGCCGATTGGCGTGAGCGTCCAGCGGTTGGTACTCGGCATGCGCGAGAAGAGAGAGACGCGTACGATTTTCCTACGCTTGGCATCCGTTTCCACGAAGAGCATGGATTGATCATTTAACTTCTTGCGCAGGGCGTTCTCCAAACCTAAGGTATCGCGCACCATATCACGCGCCTCAGCGTTTTTCGGCGGCGTCCACTTGGTCTCTTTGTCGTACTTGCCGGCAGCAATTGTATGAGCATCCGCTTCACCCTGCTTGCGCGGCACGGCATGATCGTAAATCACGGCAATGAGGACGGCTTCTTGGGTGGTCGTGTTAAAATCCACAAAGACAGTTTTATCGGACAACTTCCACGTGCGGCGAACGCTGCCGTCCTTCATCACAGCGATCTCGTAGTCCTTGCTCAGCGTGGTGTCAGCCTCATCTCGCGTCATGGGGATGTGCAGGTCGCTGAGTTCCAATGCAGCAACGCCCCCCATATTCAGCGCAAGCACGCTAAAGACAATCAGCGTTAAGCGGACGGTGTGCAATGCAGCGTGGATCGATTTCATGGAAAGGTTTTGTTATGTGAGTTGAGACCCCTTTTATATTATTCTCTTCCCTCCCTGTCAAGTGTGAAGTTAAGGAAGCATGTACGCGGAACAGAAGAGGCGCAAGTCAGCGAGCTCGACAAACACTCCGGCCGCGATTCGAACGCGGGACCCCAAGCTTAGAAGGCTCGTGCTCTATCCAACTGAGCTACCGGAGCGTGATGGGCAGAGTGTAGCAGAGTGCGAACGGTTTGGCAAGAGAAAACAAGCATTCAGAAAGCTTGACATACGAAAGGACAAAGAGTAGTCTCTGCACATGATTCGAAGCGCCATATGGATTGTCAGTTTGCTCGCTGTGGCGGGGATGTGCTTTCCTGCGACAGGAGTGGAAGTTATCCTGACCGGCGGGGTGGCGCTCAAATCATGGGAATACTTGCGCGGACCGGCAAAGCACGACAATTGGTGGGCCAACTTTGTGCGTGCTTCCACGGTGCGTATGCAAATAGAGAGACAGAGCAATCCCAAACAGCAATTCGTGTGGATTGTGTATCGTCCGGCATACGTGACGCGCGGACAAGAGGAGAAAACGGATTACGTGAGTCGCATCCGCGAAACAGCTCGCAAGTATGGAGCAAAGTTGGAGTTGGTGGATACAGCGGACCAGGCATACCGCGCTATCAATCGCGCCGGACAGGGAAAGCAACGCATCACTTCCTTTGTCTATTTCGGGCACTCCAACGCGCACGCCTTCATGCTCGACTACAGCAACAGCATTATCGGCTCCTCCAAGCAGTGGATGCACGAAAAGGAACTTGCATCGCGGCTTTCACGCAACGCATTTGCACCCGGAGCAAAATGCATTAGCTACGGCTGCTATACGGGACTGAGCATGAGTCGCTATTGGAGAGCAGCACTCGGCGTACCCCTCGTGGGCAACACCGCTTCCACCCGCTATCAACCAGTTGGGGAAGGCAAACTGCCCACGGGCGGCGGAGAATGGAAACAATGAGCAGCTCATCAGGGCTGCAGACGCTCAATGTTCCACGAATCATCTGCCTGCAAGGTGTAAAGAAAGCGGTCGTGGACGCGCCCCGGCCCGCCCTGCCAAAACTCTACGTGGTGCGGTATAACCCGATAGCCCCCCCAGAAATCCGGAAGAGGCACCTCGCCGTCAGCAAATTTTCTCTTGAGCTCCTGCAATTTCATCATGAGCAGCTTTCGTGTGGAAATCACACTGCTTTGGTGTGACACCCACGCACCCAATTGCGACTCGCGCGGGCGCGTCAAGAAATACTTGAGCGTTTCCGCACGTGTCACTTTCTCCGCGTGCCCACAAATAATGATCTGGCGCTCCAGCGTGACCCACGGGAACAGCAGACTCACCTCCGGATTCTGCGCTATTTCGCGAGCCTTGCGACTCGTGTAATTCGTGAAAAATACGAAGCCGCGCTCATCGTAATACTTGAGCAGCACCGTCCGCAGCGAGGGCATGCCTTGTGGCGTGGCTGTAGCTACACTCATGGCATTCGGCTCGGGAATGCCGCTCTCCAATGCTTGGCGAAACCATTTGTCGAACTGCCTGAGCGGGGAATCGTCCAACTCAGCCCGGTGCAAAGTATCTTTCAAATACTCCTCCCGAAAGTTTGATAAATCCATGCGCCTATTCTACCCAGACAGCGACTGTGTTGCAAGACCTTTCAATCTGTTTCAAAAACAACACGTCTCGTTTTTTAAGCGTGACAATCCGATAGGCATCTGCTAGATTAGCGAGCGTTAGTATAGTTTCGACACCTGCCCGTAAACGTATGTCCTCCTATTTCCATCCACTCGGCATGAAACACCTGATTCAAATCGCTGCGTGGGCAACCCTTCTTGGGTTGTCCACGGCCTGCGGAAAAGACAAGGCTAACCAGAATGAACTGTGGTACACTAAACCTGCGAAGGTAAAAGCTCTTTCCCTTCCGTGGGCTAATGACGGCGCAAGTGATACTCACGAATCGATGGATTCAGGGGACGTGTGGGAATCCAAGACACTGCCTCTTGGCAATGGACGCGTAGGCGCTACCGTGTATGGAGGTGTGCACTTGGATTGCGTGGTGCTCAACGAAGTGAGTCTGTGGTCCGGAGGACAAAACATCGCTAACAACGGTTCCGGTTACAAATATGGACCCACATCGGACTCCACCGAATTCGGCAGTTACCAGCCCTTTGCCCAGCTCTTTGTCGCTTTCGACGAGCTGGGCGATGTATCTCAGTACCGCCGAGCTCTGAACCTCAGGAACGCTGTGGCGACAACCTCTTTCACCGGATCAAACGGCGGCAGTGAAACGGCGTACACACGCGAGTGCTTCGTCAGCAAGCCGGATGACATATTCGTGTACCACGCCGAGGCCGAGGGGAGCGGCACACTGAACGCCAAGGTGGCTCTCATGCCTTACCACAGCGTGAGTTACAAAACCGACGGGACCAATGGTCTGCGCATGACCGGCACACTTGCAAACGGTGAAGCTTTTGAGGGCAGGATCATCGTTCTGACGGAGGAAGGCAAGGTGCAAGCCAGTGGCGGGTCGTGTTCTCTATCGGTGGAATACGAGGGAGGCGGCGACAGTCAGGCCCCCAAATATAAAGCGCAAAGGGTTCCTTACCTCAGCGTCACAGGTGCGCGCAAGTTCACCATCCTCGTGTCACTATCCACCAGCTACAAAATGGATTACGCAGCCAACTGGAAGGGCGAAAAGCCCGGGACTCGCAACCAGCGAATCTTGACAGCTGCCCAAAAACACGATTATAAGTCACTCTGCAAACGCCACAAGAGTGACTTCTCGGCCCTCTTCAACCGACTGAAACTTGAAATCGGCAGTGGAGAAACTTCTGACTTGCCGACGGATGAACGTCTCGCTCACTACAAAGACAGCGCCGATGATTTGGGACTCGAGCAGCTCATGTTCCAATACGGACGCTACTTGATGATTAGCGGCTCTCGCCCCGGCAACCTTCCCATGAATCTGCAGGGGATATGGAACAACAAAGTTCACGCTGCATGGGCCTGCGATTACCATACCAACATCAATTTCCAGATGTGCTACTGGTCAGCGGAAACAGCTAACCTGAGTGAATGCCACGAGCCTCTCTTGGACTACCTGAAAGCGATGCGCAAACCGCTTTCCGAGTTTACCCAGCAAGTGTACAGCAAGGGAACACCCGGTTGGGTAATGCGCATTTCACTCAATCCATGGGGAGGCGTGGGTTGGACGATGATGTACCCCACAGCCAATGCCTGGTTCGCCCTGCACCTCTGGGAGCATTATCAATTCACTCAGGATGCTGACTTTCTGAAAAAAAACGCCTATCCCATCTTCAAAGAACTCTGCCTCTTCTGGGAGCAAAACCTCAAGAAACTGGGCGCCGGAGGAGAGGGGCTTGTCTCGGATGGCAAACCAGTTGATGTAACCCAGCACCCCGAGCTGAAAGAGCTGCCGGCCGGAACGCTTGTAGTGCCCAAAGGGTGGTCTCACGAGTGGGGACCCACCGAAGATGGGGTTACACACGACCAGCAACTTGTGCGCGAACTCTTCAAGTTTACTGCGCAGGCTGCAGATGCTCTGCACACCGATGCAGCCCTCGCAAAACGCTTGCGGACCATGGCAACAAAGCTTGCTCCGGATCGCGTGGGTTCCGGCGGCTACCTGCAGGAGTGGATCGTCGATCGCCCGGATATGATCTCTGGTCACCGCCATACATCCCACCTTTTTGCCCTTTTCCCTGGTTCCACAATCTCCAAGCGTCTCACACCGGAACTTGCTGAGGCTGCCGCTAAGAGTCTGGGGCTGCGCGGTTTGAGCGCTGACAATCGACGCAGCTGGACCTGGCCGTGGCGCACAGCTCTCTACGCTCGTCTGCACGATGGCGGGAAAGCCTACGAAATGCTCCAAAACCTGTTACGCTACAACACGCTGGACAATTTGTTGACCAGCCACCCCCCCATGCAAATGGACGGAGTGCTCGGGATGCCCGGGGCAGTGTGCGAGACGCTGTTGCAAAGTCATGATGACTGCATTGAGCTTTTGCCGGCTCTTCCCCCTGCGTGGAAAGATGGCAAAGCCTCTGGACTGCGTGCGCGGGGCAACTTAGTTGTGGATTTGGAATGGAAGGATGGGAAAGTGACCTCCTTCAGCATCCAAAGCGCCGTTCCTACCCCCCTCCCTGTGAAAGTGCGTTCCAATGGGAAGGAACAAACGCTTGTTCCCACGGTCAATCCCAAGCGCTTTGCTAAGACGTTCAAATCTGCCGTATCCTCCAAAAAAGCGAAAAAGTGACGCGTTGTGCCCTAGTCGGGGCGCAGCTTTTTCGTCCGTCCCGATACAGCAAAAAAGCGGGGCTTTACGCCTCTTTTGACGTGACAAGTGAGCGGATATCTGCTAGATTGAGGGGCGACAAGGGGGAAGTGACGCCGCCCCGGTGACGCCACCTCCCAAGTTCCATACCACGAAAGGCACGACTATGCAATATACGACAGAAGTTGAACACATGTGTTGCGTGAAGAAGGGCTGCAACCACGGCCCAGCGCCTATTCCTCAGGAAGGCGCATGGACGCAATCCAAGAAGATTGAAGACATATCCGGACTCACGCACGGCGTGGGCTGGTGCGCTCCCCAGCAGGGCGCCTGCAAGCTCACCCTTAACGTCAAAAATGGTGTCATTCAGGAAGCGCTCGTGGAAACCATCGGCTGCTCCGGCATGACTCACTCCGCCGCCATGGCTTCCGAGATTCTTCCGGGTAAAACGGTACTCGAAGCGCTCAATACGGACCTCGTGTGTGACGCCATCAATACCGCCATGCGCGAACTCTTCCTGCAAATTGTCTATGGTCGCACACAAAGCGCGTACTCTGAAGGCGGGTTGCCCATCGGCGCCGGACTGGAGGATCTCGGCAAGGGCCTGCGCTCGCAAGTGGGCACTCTCTACGGCACGCTCAAGAAAGGCTCGCGCTACTTGGAGCTGGCAGAAGGTTACATCACCAAACTCGCGTTGAATGCGGATGATGAAATCTGCGGCTACCAGTACGTGAAAGTGGGTCCGATGATGGAAGAAATCAAGAAGGGCACGGATGCCAACGAGGCATATAAGAAGTACACCGGCACTTACGGACAATTTGAGGGCGCTGCCAAGTACATTGACCCACGCCACGAGTAATTAACACCTAACCCATTTTCAGATTATGCCATTATTTGAATCATACGATCGCCGCATCAACCAGATTCTCCCCGTGCTGAAAAAGTACGGCATCTCCTCCTGCGAGGAAGCAGAGAAGGTATGCTTGGAGAAAGGCATCGATGTGCGTGCCATTGTGCGCGGCATCCAGAATATCGCCTTCGAGAACGCCGGCTGGGCCTATACGGTAGGCGCTGCCATCGCTATCAAAAAGGGCTGCACCAAGGCTGCCGACGCAGCTGAGGCCATCGGTGAAGGTCTGCAGAGCTTCTGCATCCCCGGCTCCGTGGCGGATGACCGCAAGGTAGGTCTGGGTCACGGCAATTTGGCCGCCATGCTCCTGCGCGAGGAGACGGATTGCTTCTGCTTCTTGGCCGGGCACGAATCCTTCGCCGCGGCGGAGGGAGCCATCGGCATCGCCAAATCTGCCAACAAGGTACGTAAAAAGCCCCTGCGCGTGATTCTCAACGGCCTTGGAAAAGACGCGGCCTACATCATTTCCCGCATCAATGGCTTCACCTATTGCCAGACTAAATTCGACTACGCTACCGGCAAGGTGGAGGTCGTGAAGAAGACCCCCTTCTCCACCGGCGAGCGCGCTAAGGTGAACTGCTACGGCGCGGATGATGTGCGCGAAGGCGTGGCCATCATGTGGCTGGAGGGCGTGGATGTGTCCATCACCGGCAACTCCACAAATCCCACCCGCTTCCAGCATCCCGTGGCCGGCACCTATAAGAAAGAGTGCGTGCTGAAAGGCAAGAAGTACTTCTCCGTTGCCTCCGGTGGCGGCACGGGTCGTACCCTACACCCGGACAACATGGCGGCTGGTCCTGCCTCCTATGGCTTCACCGATACCTTGGGCCGCATGCACAGCGACGCCCAATTCGCCGGCTCCTCTTCCGTGCCTGCGCACGTGGAGATGATGGGTCTCATCGGCATGGGCAACAATCCCATGGTCGGCGCCACCGTTTCCGTGGCTGTCGCCGTGGAAGAAGCCATGGCGAAGTAAACTCGGCTAAATCAAACAAACTTCAGGCGGCTCGGTGTACGCACCGAGTCGCTTTTTTGCATCATGCTGCGACAGAGGGAATGCGGGACGGATGGACAAAATTGATCTCTGTGCAATGCCAGTACAACCTTATCTACCGCGAGGAGAAACGCGAAACTCTAGTGATCGTAAAATGGTCGTTGTGCCGTGAAGTTCTCTGGCAGGTTTGTCGTTGTGAGTGACCTTGAGGGACGCAAACGGCGCGTACTGCCATTGATGCAGTGTCACCGATGGTGTGGGGAGGCGCCATGGAGCAGGATAAGCCTGTCGCCGCTGCTGCTTGACAGGGCCACAGTGAGAAGGTATGGTGCTACCATGCATTTTGTTTGGAACTTCCTTCAACTGCTTGTTTTCCTTTCTCCGCTGATTGTTCTCGTGTGGGTGGTGTTGAGGAAAAGAAAGATGCTCTGGAACTTTGTCAAGGGACATCGATGGATAAGCGTCGTTCTTTCTCCCCTCATCGTTGCAGTTTTGGGAATTTTGCTGCTTTGTTGGACTGTCTTCTTTGCTATGTTCGGAAGCATTGGTATGAGCTTTTTGGCGCGTTACGTTCCGCATGATCCTCCGTCGTGGACAGAGGATCATTTTGATGAGTGTTTTTCGATTTCTGACGGAGTGGAGGTGTTGGCAGGAGGGGATCCGGCACACCACCAATTCAACGAGCATGTCTGCGACTACGTGATTCACTTCACAGACCCGCAGAAAGCGGAGCAATTCCGCCGCCAAGTGAGCGAGGTCATGAGCTGGAGTGAGTGGGATCACGGCCCTTTGGATCACTCCTACAGCGAGGATTTTGAGACCCATTTTACACTGTGGAGGCGCACGGATTTCGTTTGGAACTGTGGCCGTACTCGACATCTTATGGTGATATATGAGGGCAAGGACAATTATTTCTACATTTCCGATCTAATTCTCATTGACCCCAATTGAAAAGACGAAGAGAAAGTATAGCCGGATTTGCAGCGAAGGTAGGAGGGTCGAATTCACTTCCTTGTCTGTGGATTGCAAGATTAAATGCAACAGATGACAGAAAAAGTTGAGGTCATGAGAAGAGAGGGGTAAAATAGTGGCGGAAGGGTTGAGTCATATGCCAAGCGGATTTGCCATTGAAGATGGCGCGAGGGTAGCGATTCATCCAGAGAGCAACGGCATCACGGAAGGATTCCATCGCAAGATGAAACTCATTCAACGACGAGCCTATGGCTTCCGAAACTTCCAAAATTATCGTCTCAGGGTCTTGCTTGAATGTTCCCACCTGTTTTAACAAAAATTCCTCTTTCCACAAAAATTTGCGTTGATCCTAAAAAGTCGCCAAGACCCATTGACAAACTTCAATGTGTCGCATATAATACGGGCAGATAGGAATTCATCTTCGGGAGGTAACGAGCATGCAAACAAAAGAGAAGCAGATAGCGGAAGTATTCAAGGCGCTTTGTGATGAGAATCGTATTAAAATCCTGCAACTGCTCCAAGGCGGTGAAAAATGTGCCTGCGTTCTGCTGGACGATTTGCATATCACTCAACCCACCCTTTCCCACCACATGAAAATACTTTGTGATTCGGAAATCGTTGTTGGCCGCAAAGAGGGCAAGTGGACGCACTATTCCATCTCGCCGGAGGGAGCCGCCGCAGCGGTGAAATGCTTGCAAGAACTTACGACAGCGAACGGCACCGATGAAGATAACCCGCGCTGAGAAGTGAAGATCCCACATCACTTTTCCGTTTGGCTCTCTTAAGGTTCAATATATAGATACATTTCAATCTAGCAATTAAATTAGGAGGATATATTATGGATTTGTTGAAAAACACATGGGATTTCTTTCAGAATGAAGTCCTCGGTATGGATTGGCTGAACAGGCTCATATCAGGGGTGTTGAATGCCTGCGGCTTGGATACGACAGGAAGGATCGGCGGTAGCGTCCTGTTCTTTATTTACGACACAATCAAAATTATGGTTCTGCTCGTCGTACTGATTTTGATTATATCCTACATTCAAAGCTTTTTCCCGCCGGAGCGGACCAAGAAGATTCTCGGACGATTTCATGGGGTCGGCGCAAACTGTGTCGCCGCTTTGCTGGGGACTGTGACGCCGTTTTGTTCCTGTTCGTCCATTCCGCTGTTTATTGGATTTACCAGTGCAGGATTGCCCCTCGGCGTGACGTTTTCATTCCTGATTTCTTCTCCGATGGTAGACCTCGGAAGTCTTGTGCTCTTAATGAGCATTTTCGGGTGGAAAGTGGCAATCGTGTATGTGCTTCTCGGACTGGTGATAGCTGTTGTGGGAGGAACGCTGATTGAAAAGCTGCGCCTTGAAAAGTATGTTGAGGAATACATCAGAAACGGAAGAGCGATTGACGTTCCGCAGGAGGGACTGCACTTCAAAGACCGTTTGAAATATGCGTGGGAGCAGGTCGTTTCCACCGCAAAGAAAGTAGCCCCCTATGTGTTGATCGGGGTGGGTATCGGGGCGCTGATCCACAACTGGATACCCAGAGATTTCATTGTGACAGCGCTGGGTGACAACAATCCCTTTGGCGTGATTATCGCCACGATTGCCGGAGTTCCGATGTATGCTGACATTTTCGGTGCAATTCCGATTGCTGAGGCGCTGTTGGCAAAGGGGGCACTGTTGGGAGTCGTCCTGTCCTTTATGATGGGCGTTACTACCTTGTCCCTGCCGTCCATGATTATGCTCCGCAAGGCAGTCAAGCCGAAGCTGCTGGGAATTTTTATCGGGATATGCACGGGCGGTATTATTATCGTCGGTTACTTCTTCAACGCATTTCAGTCTTTGCTAATATAGGGGGCGATTTATGGAAAAAGAAAAAAGCGGAATTAGTATATTCCAGAAGTATCTGAGCGTTTGGGTTATTCTGTGCATGGTGGCGGGTGTCCTGCTTGGGAAATTCCTGCCGCAGATACCCGATTTTCTTAATCAGTTTGAATATGCCAAAGTTTCAATTCCTATGGCAATTCTCATTTGGCTAATGATCTATCCAATGATGATGAAAGTGGATTTCAGAAGTATCAAGAATGTGGGGAAAAATCCAAAGGGATTATTTGTGACATGGATAACGAACTGGCTGATAAAGCCGTTCACCATGTATGGCATTGCAAGCTTGTTCTTCTTTGTGCTGTTTAAGGGTCTTATTACCCCGGAGCTGACGACGGAGTATCTTGCCGGGGCTGTACTGCTGGGCGCGGCACCTTGTACCGCTATGGTGTTCGTGTGGAGTACGCTGACAAAAGGCGATCCTGCTTATACGGTGGTGCAGGTTGCGACAAACGACCTTATTATCCTTGCGGTATTTGTTCCTATTGTAAAATTCCTGCTGGGCGTTTCCAACGTATCTGTACCGTGGGATACGCTGATACTCTCCGTGGTGCTGTTCGTTGTGATACCGCTGCTGGGAAGCATGGCTACCAGATATCTCGTTATAGGAAAAAGGGGCAAGGAATATTTTGAAAACATGTTTGTCCACAAATTCGACAGCGTGACGACCATTGGCCTGCTGCTGACTTTGATTTTGATTTTCGCTTTTCAAGGCAACGTCATTCTGGAAAATCCGCTGCATATCGTTTTGATCGCCGTTCCGCTGGTATTGCAGACTTTCTTGATTTTTGCAATCGCCTATACTGCCTGCAGGATATTGAAGCTGCCGCACAACATAGCCGCCCCTGCGGGAATGATCGGGGCATCCAACTTCTTTGAATTGGCGGTGGCTATGGCTATCGCTCTGTTCGGGACATCGTCCCCCGCAGCTCTCGCTACGACGGTTGGCGTATTAACGGAAGTCCCGGTCATGCTGTTTCTGGTGAAGATAGCAAACGGGACAAAGGGCTGGTTCCCGTCAAATACAAAATCTAAAAAAACGTTTTGAAAGTGTCAAATAAAAAATGGAGGTATTTATCATGTCACTGTTTGGAAAAGAAAAAGTAGAAACAAAGGCTCCCGCATGCTGCTGTGGCGGTGCTGCGCCTGCGAGTGAAGCAACGGAGGTTAAAGCATCGAGCGAGTGCTGCGGGAAAGCCGTGGACGGTATCTGTTGCGTCAAGGTGCTGGGCGCTGGCTGCAAGTCCTGCCATGAGCAGTATGAAAATGCAAAGCTGGCCGTCAAGAACATGGGTCTGGATTTGGAAGTCGAGTATATCACCGACATGGAAAAAGTCATGGTCTATGGCGTTATGAGTATGCCCGCCATTGTAGTCAACGAGCGGGTTGTATCTATGGGTAGGGTGCTGAAGGCCGCTGATGTGGAGAAACTGCTCAACAAACCGAGATTTTGAGAAAATAGACAACATACCAAGGGAATACTGGATACGATGTCCAATATTCCATAATAAAGCGCATATTATGCTGAGCCTTCACACTTCCTTGTCGTGAAAAAAACTTGTCCTCAAGTGACTTGATACGGTATAAGGGGTACTGACTTCTTAAGTGCGAACATGAAATACACAAAATTAGGCAACACGGGCGTGGATGTGTCACGCATTTGTTTAGGCTGCATGAGCTTTGGTAAACCGGGAACAGAACACGGTGTCTTTCCATGGGCAAAAGACTATGATGATGCCAAGCCCATTTTCAAAAAAGCTGTTGATTTGGGCATCAACTACTTTGATACGGCAAACGTTTACCAACTTGGCACGAGCGAGCAGGTGACAGGGAGGCTTATCCGTGACTTCGGATTGAACCGGGATGAAATCGTGGTTGCGACAAAGGTGCATTTCGACATGCGGGACGGCAGACCCAATGGCGGTGGTTCTTCCCGTAAGAATATCCTCGCTGAGATCGATCACAGCTTGCAGCGTCTTGGACTGGACTACGTCGATTTGTACCAGATTCATCGTCTTGATCACGATACTCCGATGGAGGAGATTATGGAAGCCCTGCACGATGTGGTCAAGAGTGGGAAGGCGCGTTATATCGGCGCGTGCACGATGTTTGCCTGGGAGCTGGAGCGTCTCAACAACATTGCCGAGCGGAACGGATGGACAAAATTGATCTCTATGCAATGCCAGTACAACCTTATCTACCGCGAAGAAGAACGCGAGATTCTACCCCTCTGTCGTGATCGTAAAATGGCCGTTGTGCCGTGGAGTCCTCTGGCAGGTGGGCGTTGTGCGCGTCCCTGGGGGACGCAAACGGCGCGTACCGCCATTGATGCAGTGTCACCGATGGTGTGGGGAAGTACCATGGAGCAGGATAAGCCTGTAGTCGATGCGCTGGAGCAGGTTGCCGGGAAAAACGGACACAGCATGGCACAAGTCGCTTTGGCATGGATGCTCGGCAAACCCGACATTACGGCGCCTATTGTTGGCTCCACATCTGCCAAACACATTGAGGAAGCTGTTGCGGCGCTGGACATCTCTCTCAGTCCGGAGGAAGTTGCCGCGCTGGAAGCACCCTATGTTCCGCACGTCAAAACCGGCGTCTATTGAATTATACTCTGTCGTGAAAAAAACTTGCGCTCAAGTGGGTTGAGGGTATAGAAAGGGGGAAGCTATGATAAGGAAGACGCTATGAAGATTATCGTATTAGAAGGGAGTCCCAACAAAAAGGGGTCATCCAATATGTTGGCGGAGCAGTTCGTCCGGGGAGCAACGGAGGCGGGACATAGCGTCCAGGTAATCAACGCTGCTCACGCCAATATCCACCCATGCACCGGCTGCATCCATTGCGGGTATGAGGGATCTTGCGTTCAGAAAGATGACGTAGTCGAAATCCGACAGGAAATACTGGATGCGGATATGATGGTGTTTGTGACGCCTCTCTACTATTACGGTATGAGTTCGCAGCTTAAAATGCTGATTGATCGTTTCTGTGCATTTAACAGCAGTATTCAAAGAAAACATATGAAGTCTGCGCTTTTGTCTGTGGCTTGGAACGATGACACGTGGACCTTTGAGGCTCTGGAAGCGCACTATCACACCCTCGTGCGGTATCTGAACCTGAAAGATCAGGGTATGGTGCTGGGCAAGGGATGTGGTACGCCATCTATGACGCAGCACTCCCAATATCCACAAATGGCGTATGAACTCGGCAAAAAATTATAAAACAACGAAAATGATCATGAAAAAACTACTCACCCTGATTATCGGACTTATGAGCGCATTGACAATGACCCAGGCAGAGACCACACCGAATAACCCGCT
>CANRET010000007.1 GCA_947629715.1 uncultured Akkermansia sp. | reverse complement strand
CGCCCCATAAGCGGAGCTACGCTGATCTTCCTTAGCGTAAAATAAAAATTCTCCCACCTAATTATTATAGTTGACTTGGTCAATCCCATTCTGTATCAACCGCAGGACAACCAACCAGGACACAATCATGAAGACGATGATACAAACCAAATACCCAAGACCGAGAACGGCAGTGTTGAGAATGTCCTGTTCTCCGATGTAACGGATAAATGTCATGGCAAGATGCATAAGCAAGGGCATGGCAGCCAGGACGATGAATCGCCGGTCAAACATGGTAGATTTGCTCCACTTCTCTTCCCCTTGTCCCTTCTCTTTTTCCCGCAAAGCTTGAACCTTGCAAAAAGCGCCCACTGTGATTATGCACCACACTACCTCCAGAAATTCATACAAAGACTCCGTTACAACCAACATCAAGCCTCCCTCCCCCTCTGATCTAAATATGTCGCCTGCCCCCTCAATAACGGTCAATCCCGCTCCTACAGCACACCCCATCAACATTCCCGGAAGAATACGATTCATGCGCATTTTGGCGAGCATGGATCCGATGTACAGCGCTGAAAGCAACTTACAATACTCCTTCACCGGCGCCTCAAGATACCACTTATCACCATCTATATTCTTCCCTTTCAAAACGGTAAAGATGAGAGCAAGTACGCCTCCCACCACCAAACATCGCACGGCATTATACATGGAAATATTGCGCCAGATGTTTAACTCGTAAAAGAGAATATAGAGAGCCAAAGGGAAGAAGAGAGCCGCCGTAATGCAGTAAAACGGAGCCAACTCCGGTAATTTTTGTTTGAAAACAAAGTACCAGAAAATACCGAACAACGCCATCCCAAAGAAAAGAAAGCGCGAGAAAAGCCAGGGAGTCGGCCACTTGTTAGAGATCTGCTCAATGGTTGGCGTCGAAGTCGGTGTACCGCATTGGAAGATTTCATACACCTCTTCATCGGGATGTTTACGAAATACTCCGCCGAAAAAGGATTCCCATGAAAATCCCTCCAACTTATGCAAATCGGCAGTTGCCACAACAATTGAATTGACTTTCGATACGGTTCCAACCACCTTATCCCTAACCTTTAATCCTCTTTCAATGAGAGAAGTTCCATCCCCTTGCTGTACATAATCGGAATTCTCTGCAGGAGGGTTCCCTTCAGGGACAACTGGCTGAGCAACCGGCTGCGGTTCGTTTAACAGGTTCGCAAGCGGCATCCAAGATTGCCCCCCCGGCGAACACACGTGAACCTCGACGGGCAACTGCCCATTTTGAACCATCATACGGATGGAGTCTAACGTGTATGGTCCGGCAGGTCCATTGCCGGTATTTACATAGTAGAGTTGCTGACTATCTGACATAACGAGGTATTGTTGATGTTTAACGATAAATTATTGCACAGATGATTTATGAATGATTACACGAGCTGAATTTGTCGAATAGGTTGCCGCCACTCCCTTGAGTTCTTGCGGCTGACTGTTCCTATCCATGCTCATTACTTAAATAATTTCAGTGAAAGATATACCAGCCCACCCACACAATGCTATCCATCCATCTCTTTTTCATGTCAGAATCTCTTTTTTATCCTTGTTTTGCCGCAGCGCTTTCAAGAGGGAGTCCGGCGTTTGGAGTTGAGTCGGTCGTCCCAGATTGCTCGGCTTGCTGATTCGATGCTATCTTGGCTCGTTGAACATCGGAAATTCCTTCCTGTATGAGCCGTAGAGCAACGATCCAAGCAACAACGCCAAGCAAAGCAAACGCGGAATACTCTGTTATCGTAAGAATTTCACCACTGAGACCCAACTTATCCCACAATGTACCGGAGCCATTCCAAGTGAAGTGGAGAACAACGGGTATCAGGAAAAGACGCAGGAACCGCTTATCAAAGAACACCCCTGCGTCAAAACTCGCTTGGTCATCTGCCCCACGTTCAGAGCGACGAATGAGGATCACGCGACAAAGAGCGCCAGCGGAGATTGCCGTCCAGACAACATGACAGAACGGCGCCAGGAATCCTCTCAGCAAAGCAATGGAGATAAGGGCGTCATCATTAAATCGAGAGGCAATGAAGAACCTGAAAACGTACCCAGCGGTCTCAAAAGCGGCAAATCCGGCACCAACGGCCCCGCCGAGCAAAACTCCCTGAAGGATATGGTTGACTCGCATCCGGGCAAGCGCAAAGACAACGAGCACCGCCATAAGCTTTGCTGTCTCCTCCACTGGACCTGCCCAGCATGCTCCGGACGTCATAAAGTCGGGAAGGAAAATAGGCAGCATCAATGTAATGACCAAGGAAACTGCTCCGCCGCCCACAAAAGCACGGATCACGTTATACATGGATATATCCCTTCTGATATTGATCTCAAAGAATAGGATGAGTACGGTGAAGGGAACCGTGAGCGACACTGCCATAATCAGTGCCGGGTAGGAATGGATATTCCCCTTCGATATGGCACACCACCCGAACAACAAGGACAATAAAATCCCATACACCAAGACTCGAGTAAAGATCCACGGAGTCGGCCAATCCGCACTCACTTCGTTGATCTTGGGCGTCGTACGAGAAGAACCGCAATGAAACACGTTGTACAGTTCCTCGTCCCCGTGGTGTTTCAAAACAGCAGAGAAAAACTTCTTCCACGAAAAACCCTTAAGCTCCTCGAGTCCAACAGCCCCACCTACCAACGAATCAAGTTTGGAAACAGTATCGATAAGAAGATTAGTCTGCTTATTTTTCTCTTTATCCTTAACAGGTTCCGATGAGGCCTGCGGCAACGGCGGAGGTATGGAAGCTGCACGAAACACCTGAGCGTAAGGCTCCCATCCCGGCATACCCTCCTTCCATATCAGAGAGTTCACTTGGATTTTGCCTGCGATCATGAGCTGCCTTAGCGCTTCCGTTGTGTACGGACCATCGTACCCATCTCCACGCTGCACATAGTAAGCAGGCAGCTCTTGCGTCATATTCTTCGTCCCGATTTCGTTGCTCTGAGGACGCTCGTTTTGAGCAACTTCTGCCTCTGTTGACGATTCGTTCATCACAGTAATTGTTACATTGTCTGACCTTGAAGATTTAATAAGAATCTAACAATTCACACGTCGACCAGAACGTCTGGAGCACAATCCGTATGATGAAGACCTCAATGATTTTTCTTCGGAACAATAACCGGTTTTTCGATCTTCTCCAAGATCGGCGAAATTCGCATGTTCTCGTTCGGAGTGAGCTTCTTTTCCCATGTCTTATATCCAGCGAGGGATACACGCAAAATACCAGGAGTAGCAGGAGCAGTCACTGTGCACGGGGTGTTGCCGACAAAGCTATCGTTGTATTCCACGTCAGCCCCCTCAGGAGTGGATTTCACCTCAAAGGTGACAGGCTCCGCAGCGCTGCTCACCTCCCCCGAATTAGTAGCGATATTAATGGAAGCGATAAATTTGGGCACAGCCGAAGAGACTGCCTTGCGCAGAGGTTCCTCCCAGTCATCATTTAGGCCTTCAATCTCCGTAACACCCTCCGGAATATCTCGAGTAAGTTTTTCGCTCATCGTTTTGCTAGCTATCACTTCTTGGGAAGGAACCTGAATCAACTTGACATCCATGCTCACTGTTACAGTATTCCGCCAGCGTTGAACTCCGTATACAACACTCTTTTCATTTTTGACACGATAATTGTTGATGCTACCCACAAGAAGATAATCAACAGGGTTCAAATCCGAAACAACATAGCCGTTCGAATTCTCCTTTTTCCGTTTCTCATTGATTTGAAATTCAACGAGGGGAGAGTAATCGACTACTCGAAATTTGCCACAGCGAGCAAGTGCTTCTTTTACTGCGTTTGTTGCAATCTCAGCCGCCACATCGGGCAATTGCAATCCAGCCTGAGGAACATCCATGGTACCACTATTACTAACTGTACGCTTTGCTCGGATTTGATCCTCCCGGCGCTCAACTTCAATAACATCAACATGGTCACTGCTACTTTTACGCGTCACGAGACCACCTGTCTTATTCTCGAAGATGGGCACAGCAATGGCCGGCTTATCTGAGTTACGAGACATAGCGGTCTGAGCAAAAACGCAGCTTGATGCTATACCGAGCAGGGCAAATATTATCGTTTTCATGATTAGGTTGGATATTGTAGAAAATCTCGCAGAGAGAAATCTAAATTAAAAGAAGAAATGATTGTTAATAGATTGTTTTTATGTTTCCCTTGTACATGGAATTTGATGCAGGTAAGGTTTTAACCATGGCGTGATGTGTCTCTCCCTCCCCTTTTGTATTCCCTGTGTAAGTTGCGGCATGCCCCCCTGCGTCTGCAACGCGTTTTTGCTTCAATGTGTCCACAACCAGCAAACTTCCTTTCGGGTACGCAGTGATCTTTACCTTGAGGCTATTCTCTACGGAAGAAATCTCAGAAAATTCCACCGTGCAAAGAGCACCGACCTTTTCTGCTTGAACCACATTTCCGGAAACAGACGCTTCCTCAGATGCCTGACGATAAAATTCACGCTCATAAAGCTCGCAGCCAGCATTAAACATAGTAGCCAGAATTTGGGCGAATGCCACTCGCTTATCCACAATATTACCATCATCACCTCCCTCGGAATACACCATCGCAATACCACGCTTGGGATCCGATGTGACCCTTTCAACCAAATCTTTCAATTCCGTGTTGAGAGTGATCGGAAGAGCAAAGGTATCGACCATTACAGAGCTACTCTTCAACAAATTTTTCTCATTTTCGCTCCACTTCACAGGAATGAAACCTGCTGCCAGTATTCTCATATCTAACGTATTAAAAACACGGTAAGCGAAATATCCAACGTTACGTTCCGGCACACAGATTATTTCCCCCATGAATACAGCAGTGGACGATCGGAGGTCCACTGTCTCCTGTTGCGCTTGTCCCTCCTGAATTAACAAACCTGTGTCAACGCGGTCCGTCACCTCCAATTTTGAGCCCCCAACTAGCGCTTCCTGCATCGCGTCGCGAACAAAATCCGACAGATCCGTCTTCTTTCCCCCATTGCAGAGGAAGTCCACCATAGCAACCGTTTTTATGTTCGCCCCAGCACTCCTATCTCTGATTAGTTCCGTGACTTTTTTCGCTGCTTCTTTTACGCTACACGTTCCACCCGGGACCTGAACCAACTTTCCGGACTCAAGAGCTTTCACATAGGGATTTGTCATCCTCTCCATTTCCTTTTTCAAAGCCTCCTTTGCTTTCTTGTGTCCGCCATTTGCGGCCCGTTTAAGGTAGCTCAGGCCCAAATCCCTGTCTTTTTGGATGCGAATTCGCCCAAGGAAGTACATTGCCTCCAGATCGCCCTTTTCCACCGCCTTTTCCAACCATTTGATCCCGAACGATGGATTGCCTCGCGAGCAACGCCCTTGGTACATCCGAATGCCGATTCGTCGCATGGCTGATGCATCCCCCTTATTGGCCGCGCGGAGAAGTGTAAAGTCATCCTGAGCTCTCAGTTCACTTGCAAGCGACAGGCATAACATAACCGCCATTACTGTAGCAACGTATCTTCTCATATTTTTTCTCTTCGTGTTTGACCTGTGGATGCCATTCGTCAATGCTCTCGTTGAAGATCGTTCTACGCCTTCACTTCATCATTGACGCATCGGAATGATTGGACACAGAACACAGACTACCTCTTTTCAAAAAGGATGTCCAGCATAAAAATTAGAAAAGTTGTAATTCTGTTGGGGAAAAGCGGAGTTTTTCCATCCTAACCTTTTCATGCCAGATGGTAGATGTTTTGCGACGTTTTTATAAAGTAATCCAGATTTAAATGTTTCATGTTGTCCAAAGTGTTCATTTCTTTCGAAATGAGACAACCTCCCGAATCGGGTCTGGACTATGAACCGCATCGGAAGGAAAGCCCGATTCCCCGGAGAAAGTTCCCGCCTTTCGGGCAAATACTCATGGAAACAAGACATCAAGGAGGTACGCGCCGTTTGCCGCACGCTGAGCATTGGACTGCGTGACAGATCTCATCGGACAGTACTGCGTCGACGCTACCCCGAACCCGGATGCGCTCTGCAATTGAGAAATCAAGTTCGGTGTGCTGCTGAACTACGTGCCGAAACAGGGTTTTAAGGCAGGGCGACCTGTCACTGCGACAAGCGGGACTGGCACGCAAATGAACACTCCTCGCCTCCGCTTGCAAGCCGTCGTATCGTCTTGTTTCCCTCCTCTCGGTTGCTCATGCTTCGCATATCGCTGCCAAAGCGCCCCACTTTTCCGATCGTAAATCCGGCTTTCTCTCAAGACTGACAAACAAAAGAGGGATGAGATTGAAAGACAAATAAAACAAGGGATTTGAGGGTAAACTGATCCCATCTTCAGCATCATGAACCGAAAACTTTCGTGATGAAAGCACGCGCTTTTTGAGCAGTTCAGAAATGAATTTTCAGGATGTCAAAACCGTCATTCATAAATCGAGGCTGAGCGCTGAAATGAGCAAATACAGCTTGACAATCGGGGAAGTGGGGGTATAGTTGCCGCAGGGCCGAAAAAGCAGCCCGATACGCCATGGAACCCATATACGAAGGCAAAGCCAAACGACTGTACACGACTGACGATCCCAACGTGCTGCGCATGGAGTACAAAGACTCCGCCACCGCATTCAACGGAGTTAAAAAAGAGGAGTTTGAGAACAAGGGGCGCATGAACAAGGCCATCACCCTCATCATCTACAAAATGCTGGAAGAGAAAGGGGTTAAAACGCATCTTGTGGGGGATGTGGACGACATCAACCTGCTGGTGAAAAAGGTAAGTATCATGCCGCTGGAGGTCATCGTGCGCAACGTGGCTGCCGGATCCTTCTCCAAACGCATGGGGGTGAAAGAAGGTACGGCTTTCAGCAAGCCCATCGTGGAGTTCTCCTACAAGGATGACGCTCTCAACGATCCCTTCATTAACGATGACTACGCCCGTGAGATGGGGGCGGCAACAGAAGAGGAATGCGCCTCCATCAAAAAGATGGCTCTGCTCATCAACGATACGCTCAAAGAATTCTTCCTCAAAGCCAACCTGCGCCTCATCGACTTCAAGGTTGAATTCGGGCGTCTCGCTGCCGATCCGAAGCAGATCGTGCTCGCCGATGAGATTTCGCCGGACACCTGCCGTTTGTGGGATGTGGCAACCGGGAAGAAGATGGACAAGGACCGCTTCCGCCAAGGGCTTGGCGAGTTCATGGAGTCGTATGCGGAGGTACTCAACCGTTTGCAGAAATAAGCGAGCGCTTGCAGCTTTCTACCCGATCCTGCACCATGGCCACGCTCACTTTTGAAGTATTCAGCCGCTTCCAGGCGGCTGCAGATGCGAATAAGCTGCTCTACACACCAATAGCTGATAAGTTGACTTACAATCACACGCGCTATTATACCGTGGAATGCGAGGGGGATGAGGAAGCTGCCCGCGACTACATGCGCCGCGTGTTGGTGGATCCGATATCCCAGAGCGTGCAGGAGGACGGGGCGTCGGCGCTTACCGGAGAACTTTTCTGCATCTCCTACGGCATCAAGAAAGGGGCGCTGGATCTGGAAAAGGAAGCCATCATGGCGAACTGTTCCGGGCGCAAGGAACTCCCGTTCGCCCTACGCTCGCTCACCATCACCCAGCGCATCTACATCTTCGGCAAGGGCGATAAGCAAACTCTCGCCGCTCGTTTCTGCAAAGACATCTGCAACCCCGCCATCCACACCTGGAGCGTCCGATAAACTATGTCCGCCATTTACCGCACCATACCCGTCCGCGAACTCAGCGAGGAGAACCTCACGCAGCTGAGTCGTGACATGAAGCTCTCGCTCTCCACGGAGGATATGCTCGTGGTGCAGCAAATCTTCCGCGACATCGATCGCGAACCCACCGACGTAGAACTCGAGGTTATCGCTCAAACGTGGTCCGAGCACTGCAAGCACCGCATCTTCGCTGCCACCGTACAGCACACCGTTGACGGCGTGACTGAAGAGATCCACAGCATGTACAAGACCTTCATCCAACGACCCAGCAAAGAAATTATGGCGCGCAAGCCGGGGTTCGTGTTGAGCTGCTTTGTGGACAATGCAGGCTTCATTCGCTTGGACGACAAATTTTCCGTGTGCCTCAAGGCCGAGACGCACAACCACCCCAGCGCCATTGAACCCTACGCCGGAGCCAACACGGGTCTTGGCGGCGTGATTCGTGACATCTTGGGCGCCGGTAAGGGCGCCAAACCCATTGCGAACTTGGATGTCTTCTGCTTTGGCGCTCCGGACACTCCTCAAGAGCTCGTAGAGGGACACAACATCATCCATCCGCTGGGCATCATGCGCGGCGTCGTGCACGGCGTACGCGACTACGGCAATCGCATGGGCATTCCCACGACTTCCGGCGCCATCCAATTTGACCCGGCCTACATCTACAACCCGCTCGTCTTTTGCGGCACAGCCGGCGTCATTCCGCAGACTGACATTGCCAAAGAGATGAAGCCCGGGTTCTCCGTCGTCGTCATCGGCGGGCGCACCGGCAAAGACGGTTTGCACGGAGCGACCTTTTCCTCCGCAGCCATGGGTGAGGCCTCCGCTGCGGAAGATCAGCAGGCAGTGCAAATCGGCAACCCCATCGAAGAGAAGAAGACACTCGACGTCATCTTGGAGGCGAGGGAACGCGGTCTCATCGAGTTTGTGACCGATTGCGGCGCAGGAGGCTTTTCTTCAGCGGCAGGCGAGATGCTCTCTGAGACCGGCGGCAACATCTACTTGGAACGCGCGCCGCTCAAGGAGGAGGGACTTCAATCCTGGCAAATTTTCCTTTCGGAATCCCAAGAACGCATGGTGATGGCCGTGAAACCGGAAAACGTTGCAGAGCTGCAGCGTCTGGCCGACACATTCCAGACGGAGATGACCGTGCTGGGCGAGTCCAATAATTCCGGCGTGTTGCGCGTGTGGCACAGCGGCGAACTCGTCTGTGAACTGGATAACTCCAAGCTGCACGATGCCCCGACCAAGCGCCTCGTCTCCACCTTCACTGCCTCCCCTGCCCGCACCGGACTGGAGTTAGACGACTCCCATCTTGCCGATGACCTCAAAGACGTGTTCGGCGACTTTGCCATCGTCTCCCGCGAACCCATCATCCGCGAATATGACCACGAGGTGCAAGGCAACACGGTGCTGAAACCCCTTGCCGGAGCAACTGCAGACGCTCCACAAGACGCTTCGGTGATCGATATCGATGGTTCGGAGAAGCTCATGAGTCTCGCGCTGGCCATCCTTCCGGAATGGGGAAAGACCGATCCTTACGCCATGGGTACGGGAACCGTGGACGAGACTGTGCGCCAGCTTATCATCTCCGGCACTAACCCGGACAAAATTGCACTGCTGGACAACTTTTGCATGGGTAACCCGGAAAACCCGACGGAACTCGGGCGTCTCGTCGAGTGCGCCAGGGGCATCCGCGATGCGGCCCTCGCCTATGGCGCACCTTACGTCTCCGGCAAAGATTCGTTCTACAACTACTTTGAAACCGACGAAGGTCCCGTCAATATCCCCGTTACGTTCCTCTGCTCCGGTTTCGGTGTGGTGGACAATGCAGACCACGTCTGCGGCGCTTCCCTGCGCCGCCACGACAGCGTACTCTTCCTCGTGGGCAACACAGAGGATGAACTCGGCGGCTCAGTCTATGCCCGTCGCCGCAGCATTGCCGATGCCAAGACACCGCAGACCGATTGCGCCGCGAATTTCGCCATCTACAAGCAGTATTACGAGCAAGCGCTCACAAAAGGCCTCGTTCTCTCTGCCCACGACCTCTCGGAAGGGGGACTTGCCGTGGCGGCGGCAGAGATGGCTTTCTCCGGCAAGGGCGGCGTAGCCATCAACTTGGACGCCCTGCCCTCGCAGCACGGATGGAAGAACCATGTGATTCCCTGTTTTGCGGAGAGCACGGGGCGCTTCCTCGTGGAGGTGGATCCGGACATGGAAGACGACTTTACCGCCGCCATGCAAGGATGTCCCTGCGCACGTGTCGGCTCTGCCACGGCGGAAGGGAATCTGACACTGACCGCCAACGGCAAGGCCGTGCTGCAAGTGAGCATTGCGGAACTCAAGCACATCTGGAAACACGGACTCACCCCCTACTATTGATTCAGTCGCCATGCCTCACGCTCTTTTGCTTAAATATCCCGGCACCAACTGCGATGTAGAAACCGAGCGCGCATTGTGCGCCGCCGGCTTTTCCACTCAGGTACAGCCCATCGCCACTGCCACACCGTCGCACGTAGAGAAAGCCCAGCTCATCGTGTTCTCCGGCGGCTTTTCCTACGGCGACTACGTGATGAGCGGACGCCTCGCTCAGCTGGAGACAGAACGTTTCCTCGGCGATGCTCTCATGAAACGCCACGCCAACGGAGGCTTCCTCTTCGGCATCTGCAACGGTTTCCAGATCCTCACCAAACTTGGCATTCTCCCTCGGGCTTCTCTCATCTGGAACAAGTCTGAACGCTTTGAATGCATGTGGGATCGCCTGGTGAAAGTCTCCTCTACCTGCCCCTTCACCCAATACCTTCCGCAGGAGTTTGAGCTTCCCTCAGCCCATGCGGAAGGGCGTCTCGTCTGCGAACCCGGTGACGCCCAAAAATACCTTGACAACGGCTGCGTAGCTCTGCAGTACGCAGACAACCATAACGGCTCAGAACTGCGCATTGCCGGGCTTCAGGATCCCTCCGGCAGAGCCATGGGACTTATGCCGCACCCCGAGCGCTTCCTGCGTCCACGCCACCACTACGACCCGGATTGGAACGGCGATCCGGACTGGGGCTGGGGCTATTATTTTTTCAAGGGAGCCTTCGACGCGTTGAAGTAATCCGCATTCGACTAAAGCTCCGGCAAGTCCTGCGCCTTACTCTCCGAATCGTAAACGGGAGCAAGGCGCTTTTTGCCTACTTCTTCTCGTCGAGCTTGGCGCGCACTTTCGCTTCCACCTCGGCGTAGAGTTGCTCATTCTTCCGCAACTCGTCTTTGGCAGCATCGCGACCTTGAGCAAGTTGAGCCCCGTTGTAACTGAACCATGACCCTCGCTTCTGGATGATATCGTACTCCATCGCCAGATCAATCAAGCTGCCTACGGAAGATATGCCCTCGTTGTACATGATGTCAAACTCACACTCCGTGAAGGGCGGCGCCACTTTGTTCTTCACCACCTTCAGCTTAGTGCGGTTGCCCGCCACAGCTCCATCCGTCCCTTTAATCTGCCCGATACGACGTATATCGCAACGCACCGAAGCGTAGAACTTCAACGCGCGTCCGCCGGGAGTGGTCTCCGGGTTGCCAAACATCACGCCGATCTTCTCGCGAATCTGGTTAGTGAAAATGCACACCGTGCGAGCCTTCGCAATGAGTGATGTGAGCTTGCGCAACGCCGCGCTCATCAACCGCGCCTGCGCACCCACTGTGCTGTCGCCGATGTCTCCCTCCAGCTCCTGCCGCGTCACCAACGCCGCCACGGAGTCCACCACAATCACATCAATCGTGTTCGATCTCACCAAAGCCTCACAAATCTGCAGCGCTTCTTCTCCACTCCCGGGCTGAGATACAAGCAAATCACCCAAGTTTACTCCCAACTTTGCGGCGTACGAGGGATCCAACGCGTGTTCCACGTCGATGAATGCCGCCAATCCACCCGCTTTCTGCGCCTGCGCCACCGCCGTGAGCGTCAGCGTTGTCTTGCCGGACGACTCCGGCCCGAATATTTCCACCACGCGACCACGGGGGAATCCTCCAACGCCCAACGCTCTGTCAATGAGCAGATTGCCGGTCGGTATCACATCCACCTCCATCTTCTTTTGATCGCCCAGCCGCATGATGGCATTTTCTCCGAAGTCCTTTTGTATTTGCAACATCGCCGCATCCAGCGCACGCTGTCTCTGTGTACGCAGCTTCTCCTGTTCCGATGAATTTTCTTTAGCCATACTTCGCTGAGCATACCTGTTTCTTTTTCCCCCTGCAAGCCGAAATTTTGCCATGTCGATTCATTCAACCTTTTCGAAAATCTTGAGCCTCCTCGCCGTACGCAAGCCCCTCGCATTGTCTTTGGGCTTGCTCATCGGACAAAAATGGTGTAATCTGCCGGGCGATGTGGACAGGAAGATTTTCGCAAGCAACAGCTGACCGCGTACTGCGATACAGTGAATCGGTTTCCTACGATTGGCAACTCTACCGACACGATATAGCCGGTTCCCTGGCGCATGCCCGGGCGCAGATGCATGCGGGTCTGCTCACGCAGGAGGAATTTGCGGACATTGAGAAGGGCCTGCGCTCCATTCAGGAGGACATTGACAAGGGGCAATTCCACTGGGATACCAAGCTGGAAGATGTCCACATGAATATTGAAAGTGAACTAACCCGGCGCATCGGACCCGCAGGCGCCAAACTTCATGCTGCACGCTCGCGCAACGACCAGGTGGCCACGGACTCGCGCCTGTACTGTCGCAGTATGATTGATGAGACATTGCAGGCTCTGATCACTTTGCAGAGGACGCTCGTGCAAAAAGCGGATCGATACGCGTCAGTTCGCATCCCGGGTTATACGCATTTGCAACGCGCTCAACCCGTCACCGTGGCTCACCATCTGCTGGCGTACGTGGAGATGCTGCAGCGTGATCGCGAAAGACTGGTTGATTGTCGGAAACGCGTCAATGTCTGCCCTCTTGGCTCCGGCGCTATTGCAGGTTCCACACTCAACTTGGATCGTGAAGCTATCTCCGCTGAATTGGGATTCGACGGCATAACGCAGAATTCCATGGATGCAATTGCCGACCGCGATTACATAGTCGAGTGCCTCTTCTGCCTTGCCCTCATCGGCGCGCATTTGAGCCGCCTGAGTGAAGATTTGATTCTCTGGAGCAGCGCCGAGTTCGGTTTCTGTACACTCTCGGACGCCCATACCACCGGCTCAAGCCTCATGCCGCAGAAAAAGAATCCGGATGTCTGCGAACTCACACGCGGAAAAACCGGTCGTCTGTACGGTCATCTTACCGCTGTACTCGTCGCGCTCAAGGGGCTTCCCCTCACCTACAACCGCGATTTGCAGGAGGACAAGGAACCTCTCTTTGACTCTTTCGACACTGTGCTGCAAGCCCTCGGAGTGAACGCGGAGATGATGACCGACATGAGAATCAATGAAGATCGATGCGCTGCAGCCGTATCCGATCCTTTGCTTTTGGCCACTGATTTGGCAGACTACCTGGTACGCCGGGGGATTCCCTTCCGGCAAGCGCATGAGTGCGTCGGGAAAGCCGTGGCCATGGCGGAAAGGGAACACTGCCTCCTTTCCGAACTTACACCGACTCAACTCAGACTCATTTCCCCGGCGTTCGGAGACGATGCAACCGAAGTCTTCAACCTCGACCGAGCCTTTGACTTGCGCACAAATGCAGGGGCCCCGAATGAACATCGAACTGCCAACCGCCTGAAATATTGGCATGGGCTGCTTGGTTGATCGGAATTTGCGTAAGTCCCGCGCTCGCTGTTTCCGAATCGTAAGTAGCCGCAAAACTTGACTCATCCGCTCATTTCGTGTACCCTGATGACATGAGCGTTTACACGTCGCCGGCCAAGGTCAATCTCTCTCTACGCGTCAAGGGCAAGAGACCGGATGGGTACCACGACGTCGATATGGTGATGGCCAGGCTGGATCTCGTCGATGAGTTGGATTTTCACAACTCTCGCACCACGACCTTGATTTGCGACGCTCCCGGTATTCCCACCGATGAGCAAAACTTGGTTATCAAAGCCATTATCGAGTTTGAAAAGCGCTATGGTCGCAAGGCCAAGCAGCGCATCACACTCACCAAACGCATTCCTCAAGCCGCCGGCTTGGGCGGAGGCTCATCTGACGCCGCTACTACCCTTCTCGCCATCAACGAACTTTTGGGGACTCAGTTTGCACCGGAGGAGCTTCACGAGATGGCGGCTGCCGTGGGAAGCGACGTTCCATTTTTCCTGAACCCCGTGCTGAGCCGCTGTCTCGGTCGCGGCGAATTGGTCCGCCCCCTGTCGGCTTTCGAGACATGGTCAAGTCCCATTGTTCTTCTCAAACCGCAATTCGGGGTACGCACACCTTGGGCGTACGAAAATTGTCGCCGAAAACGCACCGTGACCTACGACACACAGACAGTTCGCGGACTGCGTCTGAGCAATGATTTGGAGCGTCCGGTGTTTGACAAATTTCCTTTTCTGGCGTGCATGAAGATGTGGCTGCTTGAACAGCCCGGCGTGCAAGCAGCTCTCATGAGCGGCAGCGGTTCCTGCATGTTTGCACTCACCGAGACGCACGAGCAGGCAAACGCTGTGGCCCAAGCCGCCAAGGAGCAGTTGGATGCAACTCTGTTTACGTACTGCGGCACAGTGAATCCTCAATGAGTTCGGAACTGATCGACGACGCGTGCAACCGCCGACTTCTCGCCGTGGCGGAAGATCAGTTGACCGGCTTTTACACCCATCCTTTCGATGAATTGGCACGGCGTTGCAATATGTCGGCGGAGCAAGTCGTTTCGCGAGTGAACGACATGCTGCGTTCCGGTGTCATCCGCAGCATCCGTCAAACGCTGCCCGCGACACAGCTTACTCCGAGCTGCCTCACGGCATGGCTGGTCCCCCAGCATTCTCTGCACGCTGCTTTTGACTGGCTCGTGAAGAATGATCCTTTCACCGGTCATGTTGTCCTCCGTGAGCCGGAAAACGAATCTCATCCCAGCGCTCCCTTCCGCTTATGGACCACACTGCGCTTGCCTGTTGACTCGCCCAACGGAGTGCAGGAACATTGCCGCCTCCTCGCCCGACATATCGACGCGCATTATTTTGTATGCATGCCGGTGGTTGGCATGTTTCGACTCAGTGTAGGGCATATGCGACGAGCCGGGTTGCCCCCCGGCACGTTGGATGACGCTCTGCCGCGCATGCACAAACCCATTTTGCCCCGCCTCTCTCCACAGCAGCAGCTCGTGTTGGACAGTCTGCGAGCGCCGCTCTCCCGAGAGGACATTAATCGCAGTCCGTGGGAACCTCGTGCGGCAGCCCTCGGCATGTCACTGCAGGACTTTTCCCGCCTTGCGGAGCAACTTGTGCGGAAGGGCGTTCTGGGACGCTTTGCCGTGATACTTAACCACAGAGATCCTGTAGCTCGCCAAGCTGCCGGCGTTGCTGAAGCGGCTTTGCTCATGTGGGCCGTTCCTCCCGGCATGGAAGAGCAAACCGGCTCGATTTGCGCGCGTCACGTTTGCGTGACTCACTGCTACTTTCGCAGCGGCTCCGCTCCCATCGGCGGCGCGCAGATCATGGGCATGGTCCACGGTGCGTCGCGAGAGGCTGTACGCGCCCACAAAGCGGCTATTGACTCCGCTCTTTCCTCCGCTCACATCCCTCTCCTTCATTCACAGATGCTCTGGACGCAACGCGCATGCGTCCGCCCTTCCGAACAGAATTCCTCGCTCTATCGGGATTGGCTGAACCGTTTTGCAGAATGAGCGACAAAGCTCACTCAGATCAGCGAATGCGTTTGAGCAACCAGGGCAAGAGCTCGGAGATGGGCATGCGCACCTGTTCCATGCTGTCGCGGTGACGGATGGTAACGGTTCCCTTGAGGGCTGCTCCGTTCTCGCCCTCGCCGAGCGTCTCAAAGTCCACAGTAATGCAGAAAGGGGTGCCGATTTCATCCTGACGGCGGTAACGACGACCCACTGCTCCGCTTTCATCGTAAAACACGTTCATGTACGGCCGAAGTTCGGCTTCAATCTCATGAGCGATGCGCACCTGCTCTTCATTCTTCTTGAGCAGGGGTAAGATAGCGGCTTTCACAGGAGCAATGCGCGGGTGAAAACGCATCACGGTACGGACATCGCTCTTGCCCTCGGCGTCCAGTTCCTCCTCATCGTACGCCTCGCAGATAAGAGCGAGCACCGTTCGATCGCATCCGGCTGATGGTTCCACTACGTGCGGAATAAAGCGTTCGCGGGAAGCCTCGTCGAAATACTCCATGGGTTTGCCTGAGCCCTCCTGATGTCGCGTCAGATCGTAGTCCGTGCGGTAGGCGATGCCTTGCAACTCCTGCACGCCGAAGGGGAAGGCATACTCCAGATCGTAAGTCTTTTTGGAGTAGAACGCGCGCTCGCCATCCGGAACGTCCAGCACATGGATTTTATCCCGCGGAATACCGATGTTTTCGTAGAAAGTGAGACAGCGTTCCAGCCATTCGTCGGTAAGACGCATCCCGTCCTCCGGGCGGCAGAAATATTCCACCTCCATCTGTTCAAACTCGCGGGATCGGAAAGTGAAATTGCGCGGGTTGATCTCGTTGCGGAATGATTTGCCGATCTGCGCGATGCCAAAGGGCAGCTTCATGCGCGAGCTGTCCAGTATATTTTTGTACTGGCAGAAGATGCTTTGCGCGGTCTCCGGGCGCAGCCAACCGGTACTCGCCGGGTCGTTTTCATCCGATGCCGCACCTATTGTCGTACGGAACATCAGGTTGAAGGAACGCGCCTCTGTCACCAGGGAACCATTGGCGGGGTTGTAGCGCACGCTTCCGGAGACTTCCTGCGTGCTTTCACCGACCAATTCGATGTCCGTCGGCTGAGTCTTGCCACCGGCTATTTGAGCATAATACTGCAAAGCTCCTTTACGCGCAGTCTTGGCATCCTTTTCTTCTGCTGTGGACACCAGCATGGAGAACTCCTTGGCTGTGCTCCAAGTGCCATCTTTCTTCGATGCCCCTTTCCACCAGAACGCCACTCCGCTCTGAGCCGGTATCTGATCAGCGCGCAAGCGTTCTTTGCTCAGCAAACAGTCGCAAAGCGGATCCGTAAAGCCACCCACATGTCCGCTCGCCACCAACACCGAGTTATGCGTGAGAATCGCTCCGTCCATCCCCACGATGTCCGGCCTCTCCTGCACATTTACGCGCCACCAGTACTCTTTCAGGTTGCGTTTCAGCTCCACGCCCAACGGACCGTAGTCCCAGCATCCGTTCAAGCCTCCGTATATCTCGGCTGCTTGGAAGATGAACCCTCTGCGCTTGCAGAGACTCACGATTCTCTCCATTCGTGCGGGATTTGTGTCTGTACGGTCAGCCATAACGTTCCCCATTCTACCCCATTTGCTCTCCTTTTCAAGCACAATCAGGTGCAATTGCTCTTTGTGATGCGATTGCCGACTCGGAATGGCAGACTTCTCCCTTGACCTTTCCGAGAGGGCGCATACAATGGGGGACACAGAAAAAAGCCATGGATAAGCAACCATTTCAGACAGAGGTCAAACAGCTGCTGGACATCGTGATTCACGCGTTTTACAGCGATCGGGAGGTATTCATTCGAGAACTGGTAAGCAACGCTTCGGATGCGTGCGAAAAACTGCGTCTCAAACAGCTCACGGAATCTGCTGTTTATCAGCCAGAACGAGAATTGCGACTGAGCATTACCACGGATGAAGAGAAGCGTACACTCACCATAGCTGACGCAGGCATTGGGATGACCCGCAAGGAAATCACGGAGTACTTGGGCACCATCGCTCATTCCGGAACCAAGAAATTCCTGGAGATGGCGAAAGAAGGACAGGGAGGTCCGCAGAATCTTATCGGTCAGTTCGGAGTGGGATTCTACAGCGTCTTTATGGCTGCCGATGAAGTAGAGGTAACTTCGCGCTCCTGGCAACCGGAGGCATCTCCTGTGCGCTGGGTGAGCAATGGGCAGGATGGATACACACTCGATGACGCCGCCGAGGACACGCCGCGTGGCACCTGCATCGTCATCCATCTGAAAGAAGATGCGTCTGACTTTGCCAAACAGAACCGCGTGCGCTACATCGTCGAGAAGTACAGCAACTTCGTGAGTTTCCCCATCGACTTCAATGGCGAACGTCTCAACACCGTGCAAGCTGTTTGGATGAAAAACAAGAAGGATGTGACGGATGAGGAATACAAGGCGTTCTATCACTTCATTGCGCACACCGACAGCGACCCGATGAGCCACATGCACTTCAGCGCCGATGCGCCGATCGTTCTCAATTCCGTACTTTTTGTACCGGCGGAGAATCCTGAGTCCATGGGGTTCGGACGTTGCGAGCCGGAGGTGTCACTCTACTGCCACAAAGTACTCATCGACAGCAAGCCGGAAAATCTGCTGCCCGAGTGGCTGCGCTTCCTGGTAGGGGTGGTGGACAGTGACGACCTGCCGCTCAACATCTCGCGCGAGATGCTGCAGGACAACTCCCTGCTGCGCAAAATTTCCGGCATTATCACCAAGCGATTTATCAAGCACTTGGAGGAACTCGCCAAGAGCGATGCAGACAAGTACGAGACTTTCTGGCAACACTTCTCGCGCTTCATTAAGGAAGGGGTAGTGACGAGCTGGGAACACAAGGAAGCTCTCGGCAACCTGCTGCGCTTTGAGTCCACCTTCACTGAGCCGGGCAAGCTCACCTCCTTCAGCGACTACATCAGCCGCATGAGAGAAAATCAGAAAGCCATTTACGTACTCTTCGGAGCATCACGCAGTCAGCTGGAGCATTCCCCCTACTTGGATGCACTCAAACTGCGCGGATTTGAGGTGGCCTTCTTCACCGACGGCGGGGACCAATTCGTAATCGACAGCCTTATTAAGGTACAAGACAAGGAACTCAAAAGCATCAGTCGCGCTAACTTGGATTTGCCGCCGCTGGAAGATCGTCCCGACTCACTCGGTTTGGATGAGAACCAAGCAAAGGCGCTCACCGATTGGCTCACCGAGGCGTACAAGGATACGCTTTCACGCGTCAGCATCGGTGACCGTGTAACCAACGCCCCCGCAATCGCAATGCAAGCGGAGAATGATATGTCTCCGGAAGTGAAAGCCTATCTGAAAGCGATGGGGCAGCCCGTTCCCGAATCTCACCCCGAGATCATGCTGAACCCAGACCACCCCATCATCCAAAGGCTCGCGACTGCGCAAAAAGATGACCCTGAGCTGGCGAAATTGCTGGCCGACCACGTAGTGGATACAGCGATGCTGCTCGCGGGCATGCTGGAGGACCCCTCCCTGTTGACCGAAGCTTCCCGAAAGCTGTTGGAGAAACTTCTGGTCCAGTAATGCAAACCCATCCACGTACGATGTAGAAAAACTGCCTCCGGGTGACCCCGACGAGTCGAAGGCGTGGGCGAAGGTCGTGTTGGGGGCAATGACGATAGTGCGCGCTTCACGCGGAATTCGTGCTTGACGCGCAGATGATTCCGCCCTAGAATACCCCCATGAAGAGCGCGCGTATGTTATCGACTATACGAATGGCGGAACTGGTGCCGTTGGTCCTGTGCTGTGCAACATCGCTCAGTTCATGCAAAGATGGGAGAACCGAGCAACCTGCAGTTGCGGAGACGAATTTGGAGACGCAGACCGAGAAGTTGCTGGATTATATGATATTCAACGTGGGAGATGTGTTGCGGCGTGAGGCGGGACAGCCGATGTGGAGAGACTTAGTGCGTGATATGCGCAACCAAGTGGAGGCGTATTACAACGCCATGAAATCCACGAGAGGAGACCCTGAGCGAATGGTGAGAATGGGGTTGTTTCTGGCAGACGGAGCAAAGGATTTATCCGCCTTTCAGAAAGCAGCTGACATTTACACGACCACGCTCAAGGATTGGGAAGCGCTGCCGGAAGCAACTCGCACCAGTGTGCAAGGGCAGAGAATACACAGCTCCCTTGTGAACGGACTGGCGGCCTGCCTGATGCAGCAGCGAAAGATGGCGGAAGCGATGCCGTACTACGAGCAGGCGTTGCAGCTGGACAAGGCTCGCTTTGAGCAACTGGCTCCCAAGGAGGGGAAACCCCTGCCCATGGCGGCCGATCTGACTGCGGACTTGGAGAATGCGGCAAAAGATTTGCTGAGTTCATACCGCTGCTTGGCCGAATGCCAACTCTTTGCGGATGATCCTGAACAAGCGAGAGAAACCCTGCAAAGCGGCTACAAAGCCGCCAAGGCTATGCAGAATTTGTCGGTCGGAATATCCTTTGAGTACCTGCACCTGCTCTCCACGCTCGGCAACTTGGAAAGTCGCGTGGGTCAACCGCGCAAAGCGCTTGCCGCTTGGATGCAGGCAGCAGCCGTAGCGGAGCAGTTGCGTAAGGGGGCTTCCTCTCCGGCCGATCAGGTCAGGGCCATCAACCTGCTCAGCCGGCTGACCCCCTCCATCAAGATGGTACAAAGCAAGCTCAAAGAGGATCAGGAGGAGGACGCCAAGGAGAAGCCTGAGGGTTAAACATCCCCGCACGCGCTTCAAAGTTGCTCCCCAAGGCACAGCATGGCGAAGTACCTGATATCCGAGAAAGCGTTGGAGTACAACGCGCGCATTCTGCGCGAAACGGGAAAGGCGTCTGGTGCGAGAGTACTGATCGCGCTAAAAGCTTTCGCAACCACGGCGGGTCTGCACTGTCTTCGAAAATATGCGGATGGAGCTTGCGCCTCCGGGTTGTATGAAGCGAAATTGGCCGTCGAGCATGTGGGCGGACATATCGCTGTGTACGCCCCGGCGTACACACAGAATGAGTTGGACGAACTGCTCAAAATAGCCCACCATATCGATTTTAACAGCTTGCCGCAGTGGGAACGTTTCCGCGAATGCTGCCTGAAGCATCCACGCGCCGTCAGCGGAGAACTGGAATTCGGACTGCGTGTCAACCCCGGTTGCTCCACCGGACATACCCCTCTCTACGATCCTTGTGCGCCCGGTTCAAGGTTGGGCGTACCGCTGACCGATTTGTCCGGCGCGAATCTCGCTGGCATAAGCGGTCTGCATATGCACACGCTGTGCGAACAATACTCGTCCGATTTAACAACCACTGTGCAGGCTCTCGAAGAACAGGCCGCCGAACTGCTTTCTTCTCCGCATATTCATTACCTGAACTTGGGAGGAGGGCACTGGATAACCAAGCCTGATTACAACCGCGAAGAACTGGTGACTTTAATACGGCGTCTGCGTGAACGCTACGCTGTGGATGTATTTTTGGAACCCGGTGAGGCTTGGTGTATCCACAGCGGGGTATTGCGTGCGCAGGTGCTGGATGTTTTCGAAAGTATGGGGTACCGACATGCTATCTTGGACGTGAGCGTTTCGGCGCATATGCCGGATGTGCTGGAAATGCCGTACCGCCCTGATGTATATTGCGTGACAAATGATGAGGACAACATTCGCACAAAAAAACAACCGTCCGTGCATGTGACGGGGGAACGTTACAGCTTGGCCGGCAAAGCCGGTGAACTCGCCTTCACCTACCGACTGGCGGCACCCACCTGCCTGGCAGGAGACGTTTTGGGCGACTACTCCTTCCCGCGAACACTGAGTGTTGGGGATACAATCGTGCTGGATGATATGGCACACTATACCATCGTGAAGTCCACGCATTTTAACGGCGTTGTGCACCCGGACATCTACGTGCAAGCGACGGACGGCACACTGAAGTGCGTGCGCCGCTTCGGCTACAATGATTTTGTCAACCGCCTGGGATAATGGCGCCGGAAACCGCCGTCTCCCGATTACGCTTCGAGGGGCAAGGCAAGCGTAGCGTGTAACACAAATGTAACACTGAGCCGAGATTTTGAACTGGAAATTGCCGGAAAATGGTGTTATACTGGTGCGGTAAAAGAACCATTGCACACCGACTATGTCTCTTCATATACAAATGAGCGATGAGGCCTTGCGTAAGCTGAAGAGGGACGCTTTCATGAGCAAGACGATTTCATTCGGCGTCTGTTTTGGCATGCTGCTGCTGTTTGGAAGCATTTTGTACTTTACTGTCATGATTATTCAGGGGGAGGTGCCGGCTGAGTTCATCTCATACGTTCCGCCAACAGACGACGGCCCACCAACCAACGCCCCCGTCAGCAAAGAGCTCACTTCCAAGTCGGTTTCCACCAACCCTACAGTTACCCCAAGTGTGATTGTAGCGCAGAATGCCGTGGGACCTGTGGCGGCTCCCGTGAGTATTGACACCACGGGAGACTTGAGTTTTGATCAACTCGACATGGATATGAGCCTGGGCGATGGGCTTGGCTCTGGCGGCAGCGGCATGGGGTCCAGTACGGCCGGGGGATCCGCATTGGAAGGGACTTTCTATGACCTGAAGCTGACTCGCGATGGAAGCGCTCCCTCGTCCATCATGAAAAGCGCGAAAGGCGAGAAACCTTTCTACAAAATAAAAAAGGATAAGAACGGCAAGACTGTGTACGAATTTGAAAAAACACTTCCAGCGGAGGTGAGCCACAGAGTCATGGAGCAGGTGTACAATTTCTTCACCAAAGGCAACAATGGAGCCTTCGCGTCGTTCTACACTTCTCCACAGAAGCTGTACGCATCCAGCTTTTACATGCCTGAAGCCGATGCGGCATACGCCACCTTCGCCTACAAGTGCCGCACAGTGTGCCAGCCATCTGCTTGGGTGTGCGTGTATCGCGGCAACGTGCGCGCGCCGAAAAGCGGAAAGTTCCGCTTTGTCGGCACGGGGGACGACTTTCTCGGGGTGAAGTTCAACAACAGAGTGGTGTTGGAGAGCGGTTATCTGATTCCCTCCATTTGGAACAAAGATGACGTGTACAGCTGCTTCATTGACATCCCTGACCGCAGACGTGAGTATTGGAGAAAAGTGGAGAAGGGTGAACTACCTGATAAGAGCGGCTATATTCAGATCCAAGCACAGGAGACAACAACATGGAACAATGGTATCGGCGGTTTGACGGCCGGCAAGGTCTTTGAGGTGAAGGAAGGCGAGACATATCCTATCCAAGTAGTCGTTTCTGAGGTGCCTGGTGGCGGCTTCGGATTTTGTCTCTTCATCGAAGACGTGACGAATATGAGCGCAGAAAAGCTTGCCAGCAAAGACAAGAGAAATTTTGACCTCTTCCGAACAAACTTCAATATGCCAACAAGAAAGGAGCTTGAAGCGCAGCTGAAAGAGGGGAATGCCAACCTCTGGGGATCTTTCCAGCTGCCCCCCCCCCACGATGATTCTCCTATCTGGCCAGCAGTGCCATAAGTTAAGTTCTCCGCACATCAAGCGTGAGGAGGGTGTTTTCGTTGACGATTTTTCTGACAGGCGGACTCCCGTGCTTGGTGTGCGGAATTAGATCCTGTCGCCATACGCGGAGCGCAGGGCAAAGTGGAGCGGCGCGACGTCATGCACACGGTGAATTTGGGCGCCATGCGCAGCGGCGCGAAGGCTCATAGTAACCGTGGCAGCTGAATCGTCGGGCAGGACGGCGCGAAGAAAGCGTTTTCGTGAAAGCCCCATGAGGATGGGTAAATTACGGTAGCGCACGAATTCAAGCCCCTCGATAAGTTGCAAATTGTGCTCTACGGATTTTCCGAAGCCGATGCCGGGATCCAGACAAATGCGATTGACCTCAATGCCGGAGTCACATGCCAAATCGACCCGCCTCCTCAGAAAGTTACGAACATCGGTCAGTACGTCGGAATAGGAGGGATTGTGCTGCATGGTAGAGGGAGCGCCCTGCATGTGCATGATGACCACTCCGCATCCGCTCCGCGCACACAGCTCACGCATGGCAGGGTCACCAAGCCCACAAATGTCATTCACGACATCTGCGCCGATTTCCAGTGCTGCTCGGGCTACTTCCACATGTCGGGTGTCAATAGAAATGACAGCATCAGGCAGATGCTCACGCAGCAGGCGCAACGTCGGCTCCGTTCGGCGGAGTTCTTCTGCAGCATCGACCTCCACTGCGCCGGGACGCGTAGATTCTCCGCCCACATCAATAATAGCTGCTCCCTGGGACAGCATTTGTTCAGCATGTTCCAGCGCAGCTTGTGGTTCGTTGTGCTGCCCGCCATCTGAAAAAGAATCGGGAGTAACATTCAAAATCCCCATGATGACTCCACCGGGAGGTAGCTGCAACTCGCCGCGGCGGAGCTTCCATATTCTTGTTTCCATAAAATGACAATCGATTTCCGGATCACACGCCCAACACCATGCGCGAATCAATGTCCTGCTGTCCGCAGATCAGTTCCGCAAGAACCGGCATGCCGGAATACTCCTCGATAAGCCGACGATTGCTCACGCAAGCTGCGTCCCATTCTTCTTCCTTTTGATTGAGTACAACACCTCGACATTCCAGTCCACGAGCGCGTATGCCTTGCATGGTGAGGACGGCATGGTTGACCGCCCCGAGCTTGTTACCTACCACCAGCACGACCGGCAGTCCCATGATGACCGCCAAATCCGCCATCGTCTTTCCCGGAGTCAAAGGAGCTTCCCAACCACCTGCTCCTTCGACCAAAATAGGATCATAACCGGCATCCGCCAGCAATTGCAATCCTCCCGTCATATCCTCCAACCTCAGAGAGCGCTGCTCCAGTTCAGCTGCCAAGCTCGGAGCAACGGCAGCCCGCAGATACACCGGGTTGATTTTTTCCAGCTCAAAAGAAGACTCACCGGCAGCGATGCGCATGGCACGCGGGTCGTTCCTGTCGCCGCAAGCGACAGGTTTGTAACCCATGGGACGGAAACCGCGTTCACGAAGATCGCGCAACAAAGCGCATGTCACGTAGGTTTTTCCGATTTCGGTGTCGGTACCGGTGATGAAGAAGCCTCTCATTTTCGACACGTCCATTCAGGGAACAAGAGACTTGGGGAAATTGCGGTCCGATGAATCAGCGGAACGCTCTGTTTTTGCATTGGTGTCCTCAGGTGCGGCCACAGAGGCGTCGCTCTCCCATCCGGATTCGCGTGATGTTGTGGAAAAAAGAACAACGCCCCACACGGTGACTGCCAACAGCAAGCACAGGTATTTCGGGATCCAGTTATTCGTCAGAATTTCCTTCAGAGTCTTGGTCAGCGGGATCCGTTGGGGTATGTTGGAGTTCCGGTCGCTCATGGTAATCAAGTAATTCTTCGAGACGAGATTTAAGAAGTTCAATCGAAAGGTCACGCTGCAGTTCCGGAGCGGCATTGCTGGCTTGCGAACCGCCCACGGCCAGAGAGATGCCACCGGTTTCTTCAGACACGATGATGACGATGGCATCGGATTCCTCTGCTATGCCTATACCGGCTTTGTGGCGCAATCCCAAGGAACGATCGGACAATTCGCGCACGGACACCGGGAGAATCACGCCAGCGGCAATGATGCGCTCATTGTCGATGATGGCGGCGCCATCGTGCAATGGATTGCCCTGCCCTTGCTTGTTAACGTAGAAGATGCTTCCAACCAACTCTGCAGTGAAAACGGCATCTAGGGGGATGCCGTTGGCAACTTGAGCGGAAAGCTTGTCCTCTCGGCAAATGACGATAAGGGCGCCGAAGCGGCGGCTGGTAAGGTAGCTCACAGCATCGCAAATCTTCTCAATAAAGCCGGACTTCGTGGAACCGTGGTGAAGAAACTTGCGCAAACTGCCACGACCGATTCGAGCGAGAGCCGTGCGTATCTCACTTTGGAAGAGAATAGCAAGAATGGTACCGATGGGGACCAAAGCGCTTCCGATAACTTCCAGTTCCGTGGCATCAATGATCTTGATGAAAGCAAGGGCGAGCAGACTGAGTACAACCAGTCCGCCCAGTATCATCGCAGCCCGTTCACGATGGAAAAGACGGTACAGCTGGTAGAAAATCACCCACATCACGGTGATTTCAAACAGGTACTTCGCTATAAGCGCCACATCCATGTGTGCAGACTCATCTTACCATGCTTTGACGCCTTGACAAGTCCTATTTGATCGAACAGACGACTCAATGTTGAAATGTGATTTTTCAAGTCGGCACAATTGGAGATGTGAGAGTCGGTCGCGAGAGGTCTCCTTACCTGCTTTTGCCGTCCGCACCACAAAACTCCTGTTTATCACTGCCGATGACTAGGGTTACCGTCTCTGTTCACGCGCTTAAAGAAGCGACGCACGGAATTAGAATCATCATCGCGACGCATTCTGCGATCGTCGCGCCGTTGTTCATCGCGTCGGGCCTCTCGAGCGCGTTCATCACGGCGATGCTCGACAGGACGCTCCCGATTGTCGTTCAGATTGATGGTGAGGGCAAACGCAGAATTCCAAGGCAAAGTAAGGAGCATCGCGAGAGGGAGGATAAAGAGTTTCGTGTGCATCATGAGATCATTCCTTTCACCTGCTTGGACTCGGAAGAACGATGCATTCTTCAATACCTGCCAGAAAAGGTTATCAATTGAGCGCGGTTTCTTCCATAACTTCCTCTGGCCAAAGACTGAGCGAAATCATAAACTCTTCCCATGAGAGGAGAATTTGCTCAAAGTTAGCGGGGTTGACCTCAAATCGCATGAGTGTGTGATCTGCACGAGGGCAAAGCATGAAGTGAGCAGTGTTGCCAGCACGTTCCCACTCATGGCAGAACCACTCTCGCATCTCATAATCGAGCAGGGGATCTTGCATGCCGTGGACGCAGAAAAGCGGGGGCAAACGTTTGCGCAGCAGAGCGCAAGGATTCACGAGATCGGGATCAGAGCTGTCCAGATGGACGCACAAGGGACGAGCTTCCGGGGCGCATGGATCGATGACTCCACGAAAGATGGCAACAGCTGCTGGAGTGAGCGGAAGCACGTCGCGCTTGCCTATTTGCCACCACTTGCGCTTAAGGATGACAGGCTGCATGGCAGCGTTGAGAGCCATCAGTCCGCCAGCATCAGCTCCTGCCAAAGTGATGCGGCGCGGGTCAATTCCTAAACCGGGAGCATTGGCGTGAACCCAGTTCCAAGCATCGATGCCCTCCAGAATAATTTCATCTGCTGTAACATCGAAATGTTCGTATGTGCGGTATTCAGGGATCAAACAGACAATGCCCTGGTGGGCCAGGTGGAATGCCCAGGCAGCAAAATCATCGGAGCAATCATGCGTCCACATGCCGCCGCTGAAAAAGACAACTGCCGGGAGGAGGTCGGAGGCGCGGTGACCGGGTGGTGCAAAAATATAAGAGTGCAGCGAAAAGCCATCTGCAAAGCGTTTCCACACAACCGTCGGGGCGGAGAGGAGCATATCGCTCCGAGGAGGATCGAAGCCCGGGCGATATTTGCTGGCAAATGGCGTCATACCCACGCTCGAGTATGCAATTTTCTTGCAAAAAAGGCAAGTCTGATGTATGTATTTGGGGGTAATGAGAAAACTTTTTACGGCAGCATGGATCGTGTATGTGGTAGCAGTCGGGATGGCGGTTGGTCAACAGCAAGTTCCACCCCCCGCGAACCCTCCCCAGACGAATGAGGCGCTGCAGGTGAGTCCGGATGGCATTGCAACTCCAAACCAGGAGAAAGCGCGTACACTGGCAGAGACAACGTACAATACTTGGAGACTGAGCGTACAGCGCGGAGATGAAACTGCCTGGCGCAGCAGCACTTCGCTCTCGCGCCAGATGAAAGTGCGCAACCTCATCATCTCGGAACGCGGAACATTTCCTCGGGACTTTTTCCGCAGTGCGCAAAACGCGCCTCAGCTGGAGAACTTTCAATTCGTTGGAGCGCTGAGTGGATGCAGCGGTCGGACAATGGCCGCAACCTACCTGGGCAAGATGCAGCTCGGCGATGCCGGAGCGAAGCAAAACGCCTTTGTCTTGGAGTTTGTCCATGAGAATGGAAAATGGCGGCTGGATCAAACGCGCTTTTTTGATCTGAGTCGTTTGCCCGGAGCGCTCAAACGGCTGCAAGCGCGTGATTTGAGTTTGTTGCGGGAGCAAGACGGGTTCCACCCGTATCGTAGCATTCCCGTACCTCCGCCGGCGTGCGCCAAGCCGGAACTCATCGGCAAGATATTCGTTGATTGTCCCGGACGCAACATCGACGTACACATCAATGGGGTGTCGATTCACGAGTTCGATGACGAGAGACGGGCCGATACGATATCCGGCGGGTTGAGGAGAGGCACGAACACGATTGCCTACACCATTAAGCCCAGCGCCAATGAGCAGGACCACCCCTCCATGGGGATCGGAGTGTTTGTGATGCCGGAAACACCCGGCAATCGTCCGGTGTGCGTCTTTGACCACATATTGGATGCCACAGATGAAGCGAGGGGGGGGAATTTCACCTTCACGGTGACCAATGAGCATATCGCCTCGATGAATCCGCAGTACAAGGGAGCGGCTCCTCAGCCTTTGCACGCAGTGCCGCTGAAACCTAAGAAAGAAAATAAGCGCTGAGCCATCATGGCTACTGCCTTTATACCACCGGATTATTTTCGTCGCTACAGTGTGACGGAGATATTCGGAAACGGACAGGAGTATGAGGTGGATTTGGGGTGCGGAGACGGCGGATTTCTGCTGGCAGTAGCTCAGCAGCATCCGGATCGCCTCTATCTGGGAGTAGAGCGTTTGCTGGGGCGTCTCCGCAAGGTGTGCAGTCGGGGAGACAGGCTCGGTCTTCAGAATGTGCGCGCTTTGCGTGCGGAGGGACTTTACTTTTTGGAATGGATGGTGGAACCGGGGAGTATCAGGCGACTGCACTACCTTTTCCCTGATCCCTGGCCTAAGGAAAAACACCACAAGAAACGACTCGTGCAGGAAGAAACTGTGCCGACGCTGCATCGTGCATTGGCACCGGGCGGCGAACTGCTCTTCCGAACGGATCACGAGGAATATTACGAGTGGGTGTGTGCGTGTGTGAAGTCTTCGGCGCTTTTTGAGCAGACGGAATGGCCCGATCTGGAGGACTATCCTGACACGGATTTCCAGCGACAGTGGGAGTCGCAGGGACGATCAATTCATTCTGCACGATTTATCAGCAAGGCATGAGCTTCACACTGCACAGTACGGACCCGACGGGGGCGCGTCTCGGAGAGCTGCATCTGGCTCACGGGGATGTGCCCACGCCGACCTTCATGCCTGTGGGAACTCAGGGAACAGTAAAGACATTGCACCCGGAGGAGCTGGAGGAATTAGGCGCTCAAATTATGTTGGGCAACACCTACCACCTTTGTGTGCGCCCGGGGGATGAGGTAATCCGTGATCTAGGCGGATTGCATAAGTTTGCCGGATGGACGCGGCCGATGCTCACGGATTCCGGTGGCTTTCAGGTGTGGAGTCTTGCGCAGTTGCGCAAGATCAGCGAAGAAGGCGTACGCTTTCGCAATCACATCGATGGGGCGTCTATGATGCTCACGCCGGAAAAAAGCATGGAAATCCAGGCAAACCTTGGGGCGGACATCGCCATGCTCTTCGATGAGTGTCCGCCCTACCCCTGCGACCGCGCCTACGCCGAAAAATCTATGGGTTTTACCTTGCGTTGGGCAGCGCGCTGTAAGGCTTGGGTGCAGGAGCACGCTCCTATGAGCGGACAAGCGCCCCAGCAGCACTTCGGCATTGTCCAGGGATCGGTGTTTGCTGATTTGCGTCGGTCGTGCGCTGAGCAGCTCGCGGAGATGGACTTTGATGGTTATGCCATCGGCGGCGTTTCTGTGGGCGAACCGGAGGAAGAGATGCTGCGCGCCATTGAGAACGTTACGCCTTTCCTGCCGAAGGGAAAGGCTCGTTACGCCATGGGACTCGGCACACCTGTGCAGCTGCTGGAGATGATCGAACGCGGAGTGGACATGTTCGACTGCGTGATGCCCACGCGCTTGGCGCGGCACGGCATTGCGCTCACGCCGGACGGACCGATGCATATCACGAATGAACGTTGGAAAACTGATGCGCGTCCCCTTCATGAAGAAAGCCATCCGCATGTGGCACGCTTCTCGCGCGCGGCGATACGCCATTTCTTTCGTGCGGGAGAACTGCTGGCGCAGCGGGTGCTTTCATTCCAAAACCTGTACTTTTACATGCGGCTCATGGAGCAAGCGCGAAGCGCCATTGCAGCCGGTCAATTCGCTGCTTTCAAGAGCAGTTTCATCGCGCGATATCAAGCTAATCAAATACCATGAACACAACCGCATTCATCCTGGCGCAAGCCGCCGCACAAAACGCCCAAGGCAACCCCATGAGCATGTTTATCACGCTCGGTTTGATCTTTGTTATCTTCTACTTCCTGCTCATCCGCCCGCAGCGCAAGCAGCAGAAGGAGCTTAGAGCGCGTCAGGACGCCCTGAAAGCCGGAGACAAGGTCATTACCGCCGGCGGCATTTACGGCATCGTGCGTGAGGTAAAAGAGAGATCCGTGCGCTTGGAAGTAGCGCCCAACACGATCATTAAAATCGTGAAGAGTCAAGTGGTGCAAACCGTGGGCAAGGACGGCTCGCCGGAGGAGTAACGCCCCATGCAGGCCTCCTGTACCATTGAGGAGCTGGAAGCTCGGATTGACGCTCTGCCGAAGCCTCGACTGGGCGTCGTGGGCAACCCCATCGCGCATTCGCTTTCGCCGGTTATGCAGCTGGCGGCCATGCATGCAGAAGGCATTGAGGGTTCCTACGTACGAATCCTTTGTCCGAAGGAGGATGGGGCGTTCCGTGATCTCGTGGAGCGTTTGCTCAGGTTGGACTTTCTCGGGGTGAATGTGACTGTGCCCTTCAAGCGGGAAGCGTGTGCCGCAGCAGATGAAAGGGACCGCCTTTCCGAGTTGAGCGGAGCAACAAATACGCTCGTGTTTCGTGCCGGAAAAACGGAAGGCTTCAACACGGACGGACCGGGTTTTGTGCGCGCAGCGGAAATGCACTGCGGTGCAGATGTGAGGGAGAAAAGCGTCCTCATTCTCGGCGCATGTGGAGGGGCGGGAAGCGCCCTTGCGATTCAGTGCGCGCTCACCGGGTGCAAAAAGCTCGCGTTGGCAAACCGCCCGCGCCCGGAATTGGAGCAGCTGGCTGCAAAACTGCGCGGGATAAGCGCGAAATCCGAGGTAACGATTGTCCCGATGGGAGACGAAAAACAGATGGCCGAGGCCGCAAGTCGAGCCGACATCATCGTGAACGCTGCGAGTCTGGGTCTGTCTGATGACGATCCCCTGCCGATAGCGGCTCATCTGCTGCAGGAGAGGCATATGGTGTTTGACCTCATCACGCATGATACGCCCCTGCAGCGCGCTGCTCGATACGTGGGATGTTGTGTCTGTGACGGACGGGACATGCTGGTGCAGCAGGGCGCGCTGTCTTTTGAAACATGGTTTGGAACGCCGGCGGATGCAGCGGCGATGCGCGCGGCAATTATCGGATGAGGAGCTTGGCTCCGGGTACGTGCAAACGGCGTGACTCGGCAGCGTAGCCGAAGGATCCTCGGTCGGGCGCGTTCGGGTCAGTGCGGCGGTGCCGACGGACGGAGGGAGAGACGCGCATGAATTGGACGATGGCACGGCCAACCGCTTGAGCGTAGGCGCGTGCACCGGCGTCTGTAGCCAGGAAGTCAGCGTGCCCTCGGTTGTTGAGGAAGGCTGATTCTACCACGGCAGCAGGAATGCCGGCATCATCGCAGGCGTTGAGCCACCCGGCAGATCGTTCGGCATCCACGCAGCGCACTTCTGTCCCGCACCCACGTCCTCCGTTGGGCATGCCGTGGTTCAGGATTTCGCGTTCCATGGCGGAGCGCAAGGATTCCGCAAGAACGGCGCCATTGTACTGATTGCAGAGAATGACGGAAGGAGAAGCGCCGTTTGTCCAGCGACTGCCGGAACTGTTGTGATGCAGGAACACGACGCAGGCCGCGCGGTTGTAAATGGCGTAGTCAGCACTTACCATGCCGGAGGCTACGCGGTCCGGGAAGTAGTGAGAGGGATAGCGTGCACCGCCGATATCCGGGCGGCGCAGATAGATGATGCCTGATCGTCTCGCAAAAGAGCGGAGAGGATCGGAAGTGGGCGGGTTGCCACGATTGATGATGACGCAACGGAACCCGGCACGTCGCACTTCCTGCTTTACGACAGTCGCATACTGGTGCCAGAATTCGCATTCGCGGATGATGCGTCCGTCCACCGGCCCCGGAGTAGTTGCCCCGGGCGCCCCCAGATAATGTCCGATGTCAAGGACGACAAGGTCACCAGGGTGCAACCTTTGCACGACCTGGGAACACGCAACCAGAGTTGCTGTCGCCATGATGAGAAGAAAATGGAGGAAGCGCATACGCCGGAAGATGCCGTCAGCTTTGTTGAGCGTCTTTTTCACGAATTTCGACGCGACGGATTTTACCGCTGATGGTCTTGGGCAGTTCATCGACAAACTCCACGATGCGGGGATACTTGTAGGGAGCCGTTTCGCGTTTGACATGCTGCTGCAGTTCTTTGACAAGCTCCTCGCCTGCTTTATCCTTCCACTCCTTGCCAAGCACAACGGTGGCCTTCACTATCATGCCTCGGATATCATCCGGCACGCCGGTAATAGCGCATTCCACGACGGCAGGGTGAGACATCAGAGCGCTTTCTACTTCGAAGGGACCTATGCGGTACCCGCTGGATTTGATGATATCGTCCATACGTCCCACAAACCAGTAGTAGCCGTCCTCATCGCGCCAAGCCATATCTCCGGTGTAGTAGATACCGTCATGCCAGGCCCGACGGGTCAGCTCGGGATCGCGATTATATTCCTTGAAGAGACCGATCGGTTTTTTATCTCCCACGCGCACTACAATCTCACCCTTTTCTCCATCTTCACAGGAGGAACCGTCAGGACGCAGCAGGTCGATGTCGTACTGAGCGTTGGGAATGCCCATGGAGCCGGGTTTCGGCTGCATCCACGGGAAGGTCCCCAGCGTCATGGTGGTCTCCGTCTGACCGAAGCCTTCCATCATGCTGATACCTGTCTTTTCTTTGAACTTCTCGAAGACGGCGGGATTGAGGGCCTCGCCGGCTGTTGTGCAGTACTCCAAGCTTGAAAGATCGTACTTGGACAGATCCTCGCGGATCATGAAACGGTAAACGGTCGGAGGCGCGCAAAAGCTTGTGACTTTGTATTTTTCTATCTGCCGCAAGAGAGTGTCGGCATTGAACTTTTCGTGATCAAACACAAACACGGCAGCTCCGGCAAACCATTGACCATAGAATTTGCCCCACACGGCTTTGCCCCAGCCTGTGTCCGCAACGGTGAGGTGCAATGAGTTTTCATGCAGGTTGTGCCAAAAAACGCCGGTGGTCAGGTGCCCCAAGGCGTAGAGAAAATCGTGAGCCACCATATTGGGTTCGCCGCTGGTGCCGCTGGTGAAGTACATGAGCATGGTGTCATCATTTGTGTTCACAGAGGCTGGCCTCATGAACGGCGCGGCTTTGCGCCACTCTGCCTGCCAGTTGCGGAATCCTTCGGGGGCGGGCTTGCCGTCATCGGTAACCGCGATGTAGTGCAGCACGGACGGACTTTCCGGACGGGCAGCTTGAATTTGTCCCGTCACGTACGGATCATCCACGCAGATGATGGCTTTTACGGAGGCACGCGTGTTGCGATAAACGATGTCATGCTTCGTGAGCATGTGGGTGGCGGGAATCACTACGGCCCCTATTTTGTGCAGAGCCAGCATCACGATCCACCATTCGTAGCGCCGCTTCAGGATAAGCATGACGGGGTCGCCTTTCCCGATACCCAACGATGTGAGGTAGCTTGCGGCCTGGTCGGTCTGCTCCTTAAGCTCGCCGTAAGTGGCGCGTATTTCTTTGCCACGGTCATTGGTCCAAAGAAGAGCGAGTTTGTCAGGAGCCTCTTGCGCCCACTCATCCATGACGTCGTAGGCGAAGTTGAAGTTTTCCGGGATGATGAATTCGAGGTGCCGGTTGTAATCATCTACGGACTCAAACCGAGTTTGCTTTAAGAAACGTTCAATCATGATGGCAGGCGGGGGAAAGTTACTCGACGCTGAAAGTGAGAATACGCGCGGCTTTGTCGCCAATAGCGAGCATGCCGTGTGGTTGGGTGGCGTCCAGATAAATGCTGTCGCCCTTGTGCAGATCGATCTGTTTGCTGCCTATGAAGAAGGACATGCTGCCCTCAAGCACATAGTTGAATTCCTGCCCCGCGTGCGAGCTTTTGTAAATGATGCGTGCCGAAGGCTTGGGCTCGACGGTGACAATGAACACATCCGCTTTATGATTGAGAAACCCGCTTACCAGACTGCGGTAGTTGTACGCTTTCGAGCGCTCCATGGCAATGCCCTGACCGTTCCGCACCACGAAGTAGGTTTTCATGTGGGGTGTTTCCGAGAACATGAGCTCTTCGGCGGAGATGCCGTATTTATGAGCGATCTTCATCAGGTTCGAGATAGTGATATCCAACTCGCCCTTTTCGATCCTCTCGTACTTTTCCTCATCGATTTCGATGATTTCAGCGATCTCCTTCACCGGTACGTTGAGTACCTCGCGCAGACCGCGCAGGCGTTCTCCAAGCTGTTTGAGTTGTTCGTCCATAAAGAAGAAAGCGTGGGTCGATGGAAACGAAGATGAGGCAGGGAGAGCAGAAACTCTCTTCAGGAAATCATACTCTTTCCTACGCTTTTCTCAAGAGGAAAATGACGGCACGATAAGGCAAAATCAGGCGCGCTTCGACAAAAATTCAGCGTTGGCATGAGTCCAATCGAAACATGGACATGACTCAGTCAAGTTCACCCCTGTTTCTTAATACAGACATGCGGTGATTTGTCGCCTTCGTTGCAATTGACACTGTGGCGCCCCGCATGGTACAATCGCTCAGGATGATGGAAGAATGGACAGATTCACTGCTGGATGAGGGGGTATGGCAACAGGCTCTTCTGCTGGCGCTCATCGGAGCCTGCATCGGCTCCTTCCTCAACGTCGTACTCTACCGCTTGCCTCGCGGGATGAGCGTGAATAATCCCAGACGTTCCTTCTGCCCGACGTGTCACGCACCTATCCCGTGGCGTTTCAATCTCCCCATCATCAGCTGGCTCATTTTGCGCGGCAGAAGCGCTTGCTGCCGCAAACCCATCAGTCCACGCTACTTCATTGTAGAGCTCGTGTGTTTCCTGATGTTTGGCAGCGTGGCGCTTTTTTTTGACTATGAACCGCTCATCGCCCGGTTGCTCATTTCCCTGTGGGGAGCAGGCATGCTTGCCATCCTCATCATGGACTGGGAATACATGGTGGTGTTCAGACGCTTGGTTTTCGCCGCTGCAGGATGCGGCTTGGCGGCGGCTGTCCTTTCGCCCATGCTTGTGGGTGCGGGCACTCTCGATGCTTGGGAAGGTTTGTTGTGGGGGTGTGTGGGGATTCTTGCCGGCTACGTTATATTTCGTGTTGTTGCTTTGGTTGGTAAACTGATGCTCGGACGTCGTGAGTTCCGCTTTTCTGAGCCTACGCGCTGGGAACTGTGCCAAATCGGCGACAATCTTGACATTGAACTGACTGCGGGAGGGCATTCTCTACGCTGGACCATGATCTTTGCGGACTCGCACAGCACTCTCACCTTGCAGAACGCGCAAGTTGACCAGATGCCGGGTGACTCATGCACCGTGCAGTTCACCCCTACCCACATGATTATCGGCGAATCTTCTTACAGTCTGGAGGACTTTGATTCGCTGAGCGGTACGTGCTGCGCTGTTTCATCCAAGCACGCCGCCATGGGCCTCGGCGATGCTTGGATTGCCATGGCTATTGGCTCTGTGTGCGGGTGGCAAGGCGTTGTCTTTTCCTTAGTTATTGGCAGCTTGATCTCCATCTTTCTTGCACTCGTCCTGCGCGTTCATCGTGGAGAACCCATGCCCTTCGGACCACCGCTTGTAATGGCCTCCTATCTATGGCTTGTTGCAGGTCCGCAACTGTTGGAATGGTACTTCGGACTGCTTTCGTAAGCGTTTGTGCGTCCCTATTGCCACTCCATGGTGATGAGTGCACGCAGACTACCACCTCCCTCAATGCTGTGTCGGCTGAGTTTACCGACCGCGCAATGAGTGATACTCAGCGGTTCTCCCACCATGCTCTCGTGCTTGTAAGTCACATGAATGCGGCGCGGTGCATTTCCGGGTGTTCGGGGCATCGTATCCAACGCCCAAGTGAGATAAGCGGAATTGTTGATGTGACCGTTGAAATCAACATCGCGTCTCGAAGTCACCAAATGAGCAACACCCAGCTCCTCCGCCTCCTCCGGGAACTTGAGCGATTCCGCCTCAATGATCGGGGGACATGTCGCCAACACATCCAGCTCTGCTCGCTTCAATGGCATTGGGCGACGCGTGTTAATATCAATGAGCGCCCACATCAAATCCGCGCGCCCGATCACCTCGCCCTCCTCATCACTCATCTCCACAAAACGGCGCGCCTGCAACGGCGAAGCCTGCCCGGTGTTGGTGCGCAAACTCACTCGTTCTTTCCATTTCGGCCGACGCAGCAATTCAAAATCCCCCTTTACCTCCACCCAAATCATCCCATGTTCCATCACCCAATCATAACCCATTCTGTTGCGAGAGGCATGCAGCTCTGCCATCTCCTGACAAAACAAAAGGTAACACTCCGGTTTGAGAAGCAAATCTGCTCCGCATTCGTAGCTTGCTATGCTGTGCGGTAGTACCAAATCTTCCATGCGCCCACTCTACCACACCCCTCCGGCTTGTCAAGTTCACGATCCGAGCGATGGGCAACTGCATTTGAAAAGTCCGAGCAAGGACAAAGCCGACACTCCACAGAAATCTGAAAGGCTGAATCACGCAGTGATCATCCCAGCGAGCGCGTGATGCGTGGAAGGCGCGGTCCCAGACCGGTAAAGATGTCCCATGGAATAGTGCCAGCCTGTTCGGCGAGTTTCTCCACCCTCAAAGACGGACCTATAAGTTCAGCTTCATCGCCAGGCGTCACGCCAGGTACACCAGACACATCCACCATTATTTGATCCATGGTTACACGTCCCAAAGAGGGACAGAGAGCACCTCGAATCAACACGCAAATTCCTTTGCCTGAGAAATGACGACGCCAACCATCCGCATAACCGATGCCGATGGTGGCCACCCGCGTAGGAGCTGCAGTTACGAAGCTGCATCCGTAGGACACGCCGTGCCCGGCTGGGAGGGTACGCACCAAGGTCACAGAGGCCACAAGTCGAAGCGTGGAACGAAGCTGCTCAGCCACAGGGCAGCGTACCGGAGAAACGCCGTAAAGCATGAGTCCGGGACGCGCCATGTTTGCAGCGGGAATACGGTAACGCATGATGCCGGCACTGGCAGCAAGGTGTATATAGCGCAATTTCACATGCCGGGAAATCTCGCCGACGCATTCTTCGAAAATCTCGATTTGACGACGGGAAAAATTCTCGTCCTCATCCGCCACAGGCATGTGCGACATGACGCCCTCAATACCCAAGGCGGGCAGGCGCAGCAAATGCGGAAGAGCTTCCCCGAGGTCAGACGGCAAAAATCCTTCGCGTCCCATACCAGTATCCAAAGCGAGGTGCGCAGCGAGCACAGTGCCTGCGGAAGCTGCGATACTTGAAAAATGCTCAGCCTCCTCCATGGATGAAATGGTGAACCCCCAACCGGAGCCCGCTATTTCCTCACGCTCCCCCGGAGCAGTTGGACCAAGCAGAAAGGGGCGCGTGCCACAACCAACAGACGCCACACGACGCGCCTCAGTCACATTCGCTACGCCGAAAAAGGCGGGATTCTCCGCTTCCAGTCTCTTCACAGTTGCCTCCATGCCATGCCCATAGGCATCAGCCTTAACAACAGCCATCATTTGCGTGTTCGGCGAAATCCGCCGAGCCACATTCAGATTATGAGCGATGGCATCAGGATCAGCTTCCACATAGGCTCTGGGCGCGCATTGCTGCATTCTGCAGGTAACTTTAGCACCTTTCCGCCCGAGGAGCAAGCGGAATGTACTCGGGGAAAAGACTTGATAACGCACAGCTCGTGTGGTAGAATCCCGCATGTATGAAGATTTCTTCCATCATTGTCCCCGGAATCGGGACCTTTGCACTTTTGATGTTCTCCTCGTGCTCCAGTACGGACGGAGATGGGTACGCGGAATCGGCGTTGCCGATGAGTGAGGTAGCAGACGGAGAAATTCCACCGTGGCTGTTGGAAGATGACGGGACGCAGCAGGTGGGCGCCGGATCTCATACGCCAACGGCGTCGCGCAACGACTACAGCATTCCCGAACCGACGGATACGAAACCCGACGGCGGCGTTAGTCAGAATCACCCGCAGTTGGCTGAAAACAGCCCGGATGACACAATTGTGGAGGCTCCCAAGCCGGAAGATATCGACCCGCTGGCCACATCTGCCCCCGTCGTCAACACAGGATCCGGTGAAGCGACAAACAACAAAGTCGCTGTTTCCGGCAAGAAAAATAGCGGCAAGAAGGGAGGAAAGAAGATTGGCAAGAAGCCGAAACAACCGACGATGATTGTGTATAAGGTTCGCCCGGGCGACAATCTTTCACTGATTGCAAAGCGCAGCAACACCACAGTGGAGCAAATCCGCAAAGACTCCAACATCAAGGGCAGCACTATCTACCCGGGACAGACCATCAAAGTGCGTTACACGCCCAATGGCTATAAAGCGGCAAAGAGCAGCAAAAAGAGTGATTCCCCCAAGAAGAAGGGCAGCGGCAAGAAGAATGGTTCTTCCAAGACGCACACAGTAACTTCCGGACAGACGCTTTCAGGGATAGCCGCCAAGTACGGCGTGAGCGTCTCCTCTCTTATGAAAGCCAACGGAATTTCCAAAAGCGAAGCAGGCAAGATCCGTATCGGTCGTAAACTGACGATACCAAGCACGCGCTGATGGTTTCTGCACCCCTTGGCATCAAAAACCATGAAAAAGAGTCTCATCGGGCGAAACTTGGCAACTGCATTGCTGCTGGCAAGCACAGCGCCTGTGCTCGACTCATGCAGCTTTGTGACAAAAAACCTCTCTTTCATGACTGACACGATGAGTGAAGCCCGGCCGGATGATGTGGTGGTGGAGAAAGGAAGCGGTGGGGCGGCAGCGATATCATCGGATTCCCCTCCGGCGATTGTCTCACCTGCGGCTGCCTCAGGTTATTACATGGTGCAGCATGGAGACACCCTTTCCTCAATTGCACGCAAAAACGGAGTGAGTTTGGCAACGCTCTGCTCAGCCAACGGGATGACGAGGGATTCAACGCTGCGAAGCGGTCAAAAACTCAGGATACCACGCGCAGCAACCCATGCGACGACTGCCGCATCGAGTCGTACGACAAAAGCGGCAACTACCGTGAAGAAAAAAACAGTCACGGCACGTATGACGAGCTACAAGGTGAAAGCCGGGGAAACGCTCTCCGGCATCGCTCGAAGGCACAACACCACGGTATCGGCCATTCTGAAGGCAAATGGACTAAAAGCTGACCAAGCGGATCACATACGCGACGGTAAAACGCTCAAGATACCAGCGGGAAGATGAACCTCCGCAGCCAGTGGAAGGCGGTGGCGTATTTAGGTGTGCTGGGACTGGCTTCGTGTCACGAGGTTCGTCCTGTGCACGGGGATCGCGGATCCGGCGCGACCGAAGAGAAACTTGATCGCTCAACACCATGGAAAGCATCCCTGGAACCGGAGGAGTGGTCAGCAAAAGTGGATACGCACGGAGTGAATCCACTGGATATTGCGGGCAAAGATAAGGAGGAGTACGTCAACCCGTTTCCCTCCGGGAGCTATGAACATTTTGCCGCGCAAAAGCAGTACCCGAAGACAAAAGCCGTTTACGCGGACGAGAACCTGCTCGAACGCATCACTGCCACCAATGCGAAAATCATTGTTTGTTTGCCACAGCAGCGCGCGCGGCTTTATGTACACGGACGCATCGCCATGGATTGGCCCGTGTCCACCGGCGTGAACGGACACGAGACGCCGACCGGAGTTTTTCGCGTGATGGAGAAAGAACGCAACCACCATTCTGGTCGTTACGGCAAGTGGATAAGCGCAAGCGGTAAGCTTATCAATTCCAATGCGGATCTCACGCAGGCTCCCCCAAAAGGCGCCATATTCCGACCCTCGGCCATGCCTTGCTGGCATCGGCTCACCTGGGACGGAGTGGGAATACACGGCGGGCGAGTACTGCCCGGGCGCCGCCTCTCACACGGCTGCATCCGTTCCCCCTACGCTGCAGCACGCAAGTTATACGAACACTCAGTCGTGGGCATCCCCGTGTACATATCACGTGCAATCGAGGATTACGACAGTGGAGGGCGCGTACGACCGGAGGATGTGAAGTATCGCCCCGGCGGCGACCACAGCGATGAGGCGATAGTCCCTCCCCCAGTTTCAAGGTAGAATGCAAAACCATCTTCCCAGCATGTTCCCCGGCTACAACCGCACACTAAAGTGCGCCAATGCCACGCTCAACGGCATGATGGCGTTGCTTGTCGTGATCGCTGCTGTGTACGCAATGTGGATGAGAGCAGAAAGCGCGTGGCAAATAGGACTGGGTATCGTGGCTTCAATGGTAGCAATGGTGTGGGGTGGATATTACGCACTGTTGCGGATACATGTTGATGAACAAGGCATAAACATCCATGGTCTCATGCTGACAAAGCACTATTCGTGGAACCGACTGCTCAGAGCCGACCTGAAGGAATCCGACATCAACGGCATTGCTCGATGCAGCATAGAACTGATCTTTGAAGGGGAGAGAAAACTAAACATCAGCACGGCGCTTATGGAACCGGAAAACGTGCGTGAATTGGCAGAGGATATGCGCCACGCAGGCATGTTGCCGAGTTCTCCTCAACACAAGCCCCAATGAAGCTTCGTCCCATGCCTTGCAAGACCGAGTTTTCCAAGAGCAAATGGAAGCGAAGGGGGGAAGAACCCGTGTCATAGAAGGGTTCAGACACAAAAATTGGGCTTTTTTTGCAAAAATACCCGCTTTTGTGCTTGAATTACCAAGTCAGAATGCTATCATGAAGCCCTATGAACAAGACGCAACTCGTAGAGAGCATTCATGGGAAACTTGGTAAAGGCGCTACCAAGAAGTGCGCTGAGGCGGCCCTGAGCGCTGTTCTCGACTCCATCACCGCTGCTGTGAAGAAGGGCGAGAAGGTTCAGCTCATCGGCTTCGGCACGTTTGAGATGAAGACGCGTGCAGCTCGCACTGGTCGCAATCCTCAGACGGGTGCTGCGATGAAGATTGCTGCTTCCACCACTCTGGCTTTCAAGCCCTCCTCCGTATTCAAGAAGAAGGGTGGCAAAAAGCCTGCCAAGAAGAAGTAAATCTCTCTCCCGATTATTTCATAGTTTCAAAGGTCGTCTCGTTGTGAGGCGGCCTTTTTTTCTTGCATCACAACCAGAAAATACGGTAGAATGGGGAAGGGATTGATGCAATGAACGCGAAACGGCACATATTGATTACAGGAGGAGCAGGATTTATCGGATCGCACGTGGTACGACGCTTTGTACGCAAGTACGCAGAGTACGAGATTGTGAACTTGGACTTGCTCACATATGCGGGGAATCTCGCGAATTTGCGCGATGTGGAACACGAACCCAACTACTGCTTTGTGCGCGGCGATATCGGTGATATTGAGCTCGTGCGCTCAATTCTTCGTGAGCACAGAATTGACGGCATAATCCACCTAGCGGCAGAAAGCCACGTTGATCGCTCTATCCGCGACCCGTTTCTCTTCGCTCGCACGAATGTTCTGGGCACACTCACATTGTTGCAAGCAGCTCGCGAATCTTGGGATGGGGCCCCCGCAGGCGAGCGGCGGTTTCACCACGTATCGACGGATGAGGTGTACGGCGCACTGACGAAAGATGAGGAGGCCTTCTGCGAAACAACGCGCTACAACCCGCACAGCCCGTATTCCGCCTCCAAAGCGGCCTCGGATCACTTCGTACGTGCATATCATGACACGTACGGCTTGCCCGTAGTGCTCACCAATTGCTCAAACAACTACGGACCATTCCAATTTCCGGAAAAGCTCATTCCTCTGTGCATTCACAATATCTGCACGAACAAGCCGCTGCCCATTTACGGTCGGGGTGAGAACGTACGCGATTGGTTGCATGTGGAAGATCATGCTGAGGCCATTGACGAGGTATTTCATCGCGGGCGCGATGGCGAAAGCTACAATATCGGCGGCATCAACGAATGGAAAAACATTGATGTGGTCAAATTGCTCGTTCGTCTCGTGGATGAAGAACTTGGGCGTGCGCCGGGCAGCAGTGAAAAACTCATCACTTATGTCACGGACCGTGCCGGGCACGACCTGCGCTATGCCATCAACGCCGAAAAATTGCACAACGAACTCGGCTGGTCCCCAAAACACTCTTTCGAATCCGGCCTGCGTGACACCGTGCGCTGGTACCTCGCCAACGAACAGTGGATGACAGACGTTGCCAGTGGTGCCTACGAGCGTTACTACGCGGAGATGTACGGAGGGGAAATATAGTATTCTTTCCTCCGCTCACAGAGCGATTCCGAATGTAGAAAGAGGAATTGGAACAGCGCCAAACTGAGATTATGGTTAGTTGCCAAACATCTTGTAAGTGCAAACAGATCCTTTTGGCGCCTTGACAGGGAAGTGACGGTCGTATATAATCCGCCTGCATGCCTATGACAGCATCTCTCAACGTACGAGGACAGGAAAATTTAGTATCGCCGGGCTTCTACATGCCCAATCGCTTGAGCATACGCACCGGCAAGGCACTGCACCATCTTTTGGAAGGAAAGGTGTGTTATTTGGTGGACAGTACCTTTCCTCCAGCGCCGGAAATCATGGAATACCTCAAGACGAAGGACATATCCATCGAATATTTTGATTTTCGGCACACAACGTCGCGCGCCGTGCGCGAGCAGATTCTTATGCACATGGGTGCAGGGCAAAGCGTGGTGTTTTTACCTGGGCAAGTGGCTAAAACGCGCGGCACGCTGGCAGACGTTCCTTCGCCATTTTTGCGCCACCTTGGCAGTTTACACATTGCTCCGGTCCCGGTGTTTTTAGGGTACTATGGCAACACGATCACCAGCCTCTACCGAGAGCGTGAAGATGAGGATTGCTGCGAGGAATTTCACATCTTGCCCAAACTTTCGCCGGGGCCACAGACAGGAGAACGCCTGCTGGCAGCGTGGCTGGAAAAGGGAGAAGAGCTTTTCTCAGCACAGCCGCTACTGAATGAATCGCTCACGACGCATATTGTACAAGCGATGCGCGCCCACCCAAATGTAGAAATGATTGACGGGATGACGGGGGCGAAGTTGCCAAACTTTAAACTGCTGGGAGTGGCAATGACTGTGGCTCGAATGTTGCGCAAGCGGGGGGATAAACGCATTGGGGTAATTTTGCCTCCGGGTCCGGGAGGAACCATCGGACTTGTTTCCAGCTTGTTGGCGGGGATCACCCCGGTGATGATTAATTATGCGAGTTCGCGGGCTTCTTTCGAAAGCACCGTGCGCCAAGCCGGTCTGAAAACTTTCATTACTGCGCGCAAATTCATGGAGAAGTTGCCCAACTTCCCTTGGCCTCCGGAGGAGCAACTCATCCTCGTGGAGGATCTGTTGCGCACGCTTTCCAAGCCTGCTCTCATTGCGAATGTGCTGTTGGCCAAAGCAGCGCCGACATCCGTCATCTGCAAAATGTGTGATGCGGATGCGCACCACGGAGACGATGAAGCGGTGATGCTTTTCACTTCCGGGTCCTCCGGAGAACCAAAAGGGGTGGCGCTCACACACCGCATGGTGCTGGCCAACGTAGCGCAGTGCTCCTGCCGCATCCCCTTGTCGAAGGATGAATTTTTCTTAGGCAGCTTGCCGATTTTTCACAGTTTTGGACTCACGGTGACGTTAATGCTCCCGCTCCTTTGCGGCTATCCCATCTGCGCTTACCCGAATCCCACTGAGGCGCGCACGCTCTGCGAATTGGTGAAAAAGTACAAACTCACCCTGTTAGCTACTACTCCTACCTTTGCACGCGCCATGCTGCGCCGAGCCGGAGAAGATACCTTTGCTTCCATTCATCACTTCATTGTGGGAGCAGAGAAGTTGCAGCCGGACTTAGAGGAGGAGTACAAACGCAAGTGCGGAGTAACCCTGCTGGAGGGCTATGGACTTACCGAAGCAACCCCGGTCTGTTCGCTAAACATTCAAGACGCCCCGCTGGTACCCGGGTCCGCTTTCTACGTGCCGGGTTCAGTAAAGCGCAGTATAGGCGCGCCGCTACCCGGTATTGCCGTGCGCATTACCGATGTGGATGACGACAACAAGAAGCTTCCCCTTACTGAGCGCGGCATGATTTGGTTCCGTGGCGCCAATGTTTTCAAGGGCTACGTGGGAAAGCCTGAACTCAATGATTCCATCTTTAAGGATGGCTGGTTCAAAAGTGGCGATATCGGTCAGCTCGACCTCAACAGCTTCATTACCTTGGGGGGACGCCTCTCACGCTTCTCAAAAATCGGCGGTGAAATGGTGCCGCACGAAGGCATCGAACTCGCCATTTCCCGCATCCTGAAACTCGCTCCGGAAGATGGCGTGCAAATTGCTGTCACCGGCGTTGTGGACGAACAAAAGGGCGAAGCTCTCGTTCTTCTCTCCGCCCTTCCGCAGCATCAGCGCAGTTCCCAGGAGCTCGCTATCCTGAGCGAACTGCGTTCGAAGCTTGCCGAACAGGAACTGCCCAATCTCTGGGCTCCTCGCTACCTGGTTCCGGTCGAAGCTATACCTGTGCTGGCCACCGGTAAGTTGGATCTGCGAGGCTGCCGACTGTTAGCCGAGGAAGCGCTTATGGAAAACCAAGATTAAACATGTCTCACCAACTACCGGATTCGGAATGAGCTTGTTAATGAACCGTTTTTCCTTGACAAAGTAGCGCAGCTTCTGTAGATAACTACTGAGAATCAGCTTGGGTATGGATGCACAAACACCAGCGCGCGCAGTAGTTTGGAATAAGCTGCCAGATTTACCGGATGCTGAGGGCTATGCCGGCATGTATGCGGGAGTTGTTATTGATGCTCGCACCGACAAATCAGGGTTGGTGGCTGCCGGAGGTGCCAATTTCCCGGAAAAGCCGCTTTGGGAAGGAGGCCCCAAACGTTGGACAGATCGCATCTTCCTGCTCTTCCCCGGGGCAAAAGAGTGGAGCGAACCCGCGAAGCTACCCAAGCCGATGGGCTATGGTGCGGGTGTGTCTTTGCCGCAAGGGGTGATGCTCATCGGAGGATGCAATGCGGAGGGGGTGTTCCGGGATTGCCTTCTGCTTTCGCTGACGGGAGATACACTGCAACTCACTCCATTAGCGCCGCTTCCCGTAGGGCTCACCGGACATGCGGCAGCGTTGCTGGATGGTAAGGTACATGTGCTGGGGGGCAGTCTGGCACCCGGAGAACAAGATGCGCAGAGCTCACTCTTTATCTACGACCCGGCAGCAGACGTCTGGAGCGAAGGCGAAGCCCTGCCAGCACGCGGGCGTTTTCTGCACCAAATGGCCGCGACTCAGGGGGCGCTCTACGTGTTGGGGGGCATCGGCATTAAATCCGGTGAGAATGGCCGCATGGTGCGTGATATGCTCATCGAGGCGTGGACTTACACCTCGAAGGGAGGATGGGATCAAGTGGCAGATCTGCCACGCTTCTGCGCCGCTGCGCCTACGCCTGCTCCAGTCTCGCCTGAGGGCAAAATCTACTTGCTTGGCGGGGATGATGCTTCGGTGAAGGGCGCGAGTTCCCCGCAGAATCATCCCGGGTTTCACAGCGCAAGTCTCAGTTACTGCCCCTCATGCAATGAGTGGAAGGAGGAGGGTCCCATCCCCGCCCCACGCGCGGTACTGCCCTGTGCGATGTGGAACGGACGAGCAGTTATGTTCAACGGAGAACAACGTCCGGGGAAACGTTCCAACGAGGTATGGGAGGCCTCATTTTAACATTTCGGCCATGCTGATGAAAACTTTCGTCCTGTTTTTTGCCTGTTGCGTGTCGCTGTCGGTTCATGCAGGTCAGTTGCAGAGCAAACTGGCGGGCAAAGTGGATGATGCCTTAGGACGCGCGGGGATGGCGGCAGTCGTACTGTCGGCCGGGGAGAATCGCCCTCAGGATCTCCTGGTGGTAACGGGAGGAGCTAATTTCCCGCATGCTAAACCGCACGCCGCCACACCGGAGGAACGTGGAGAAAAGGTCTTTTATGCTGACGTTTTTGTGGCAGACAATCTCGGACAGGCAGGGGACGTGAAACTGACACGCGTGGGAAACATGCCGCGACCGATTGCTTACGCTGCCTGTGCAGGCACTGAGAAGGGTATGCTGGTGGTCGGCGGATGCAACGCAGAGGGGCACGTGGCAAAAGTGACCATGAGTGGTCTGCGCGATGGGGAGTGGGTTACAGAAAGTCTGCCGGACCTCCCGCGCAGTGTGGCTTACTCGGCTTTCGCACTTGTGGGCAACAAGTTTTACGTGATGGGCGGGCAGGAGCACGCGGATTCCACAACGGCGCTGAATAGTTGCTACGTGCTGGATTTGGACAACACCGGGGCGGGTTGGCAGGAACTTTCTCCCATGCCCGATGAACGCATGTTAGCCGCTGCAGGCGTCGTCGATGGCGTAATTTATGTGGCAGGCGGCTGCTCCTTGCACCCAAATGCCGAGGGACAAGCCGAGCGTACCTACTTGAAGGATGTCCTCTGCTACGACCCTGTGTCCAACACTTGGGCCAAAGTAAACGCCGAAATGCCGGAAACACTCGTGGGGATGGCAAACCCACTGCCGGTTGTAGAGCGAAAGTTCTACGTCATCGGCGGAGATCCCGGGAACTATTACCGCGCCTCGCTCCAAGGCAAAGCTCCGGCGAAGCACCCCGGTCAGTCGCGCGCCATCTACACCTATACACCGTCCACCGGCTCGTGGGAAAAGGTGGGTGAGCTTCCGGAGGGCGTCGCCACTTTCCCTGCTGTCATTTCCGGAGGGCGCATCTACACTGTCTCCGGGGAGATCTTCCCGGGTGTACGTACCCCGCGCATTCACACCGTCACTCCGCGATAACCTACACGGCTTCCAGCTTATGCAACAGGCATCTTTCCTTGACGTGATTCTCATGGTTCTCGGCACTATCCTGCAACTTTTTGGAGAAATGTTCGGAGAGGCGATACGTTGGTGCAGTTCCTACGCGAACACGACCCTGCTCGTCGCGGCGGTGGTGGCTCTGGCGGCCATTCTGCTCGGTGTCAAGAAAGGTTTTCGCTCCAAGCCACTGTCGGCGTACGTCAAGGGCAAAGGTCCGGGATTTTGGGCGTGGGTGGCGGTGATTGTGCTGTGGGTCGTCGTGATGCTCAACTACTTCGACCGTCAGCTGCTCGCCGTGCTCAACACCTCCATTACCTCCGGTGAGCAAGGCATCGCCATGACGCAGGCGCAGTTCGGCATGGTCACCTCCGCCTTCCTCATCGTGTACGCCGCGCTCAGCCCGGTTGGCGGGTATCTGGCGGATCGCTTCAGCCGCAAGTTCATCATCCTGTGCTCGCTTGTCGTCTGGTCCGTCGTGACATGGATGACCGGGCAGTCCTCCAGCTACGAAGAGCTGATTTTCTGGCGCGGAGCCATGGGAGTGAGCGAGGCTTTCTACATCCCGGCTGCTCTGGCTCTCATTTCGGACTACCATCGCGGCTCCACGCGCTCCATGGCTACCGGCCTGCACATGAGCGGCATCTACGCTGGACAAATTCTGGCCGGTTTTGGCGCATGGATTGCCAATGATCCCGCCTGTGCCCTCGGCTGGCGCCTCACCTTCGAGACTTTCGGTTTCATCGGAGTAGCGTACGCTGTCATCGTTATCCTCTTCCTGCGTGATCCACAAGCCGACAAGGATGAAAAAGATGATGCCTCCGCTGTTGAGCTGACGTCCGACGCCACCCCGGCGAGTGACTTTGGAATCGGCCATGTGCTGCGCAGCCTCTTCACCGGGCGAGCCATGGCCATGCTGCTCATCATGTACGCCTGTGCGGGATTTGCCAACTGGTTCCTGATGGGTTGGTATCCGCGGCTCTTGCAAGACATGTTCAAGATTTCGGAGGCTGAGGCGGGTCCGATGGCCACCATGTGGGTGAATATCGCGAAATACGCAGCGGTGCTGCTGGCGGCGGTCGTGGCGGATATGTGGTACCGGAGCAACAAGAACGCGCGCGCCTACGTGCCGGGCATTTGTTTCTGCCTGGCGGGACCTTGCGTCATCGTGGCGATGCTGCCGGCGCTCGGCGTGCCGATTGCCCTCTCGCTTGCGGCGACGGTGGCGCTGGTCTCCATGCAGGGGGTGGCTCAAGGCTCGTTGGATGCCACACTGATGCCAGTGCTGAGGTCGCACATCGATGAGCGATTTTCCGCGACGGGGTACGGTCTGCTGAACCTCACCTCTGTCTCCGCCGGCGCGCTCATATCGTGGTTGGGCGGGTACTTGATGGATTCCGGGGTGGCGCTGGGCGTGCCGCTGAGCATTGCGGGCTTCCTGATGGTCGTTTGCGGACTTCTCTTCTTCTTCCTCCCGAAACAAACTAACTCTTCATCTTCTCACTAACCTCATCTCGTCATGAAAACGAACATAACACTCACATTGGTCATCCTCGGCGCAGCCTTGCTTTCGTCGAACCTGACCGCCAAGGAAACCAAAGAAGACATCGAAAACTTCGTCCCTTACGACCATGCTATCGATATCTTCAAAGGCAAAGAAAACATTGATCATCCCAACGTGCGAATCCCTACGATTCTCAACGCGAATGGTCTGATCATCGCCGCGGCAGAAGGACGCCACTCTGCAGCAGACCAAGCGCAAAATGACATCGTCGTTTCTGTCAGCAAGGATTTTGGCAAAACGTGGAGTAAACCCGTCATCGCAGCCTGTGCAAAGGATAGCATGGAAGGAAGCACGTTCAACAATCCTTGTCTGCTATACGATAAAGACAAAAAGCAAATCCTGATCTTTTTCCAACGTTATGCGCCGGGGGCCGGAGAGCGTCAAAGCCCACCTCAGGGATGGACTGATGAAAAATGTGTACGCAACTTTGTCACTACTTCCAAAGATGGCAAGCACTGGAGCAAACCCAAAGAGGTTACCCGCACCACCAAACATGAGGACGCTGCTCTCACCTGCAGCGGCCCCAATCCCGGCGTGCAACTGACGAGAGGGACGCACAAAGGGCGTCTTGTCGTTGTCTTCAATGAAGCTGTCAAGTTCAATGACTGGGTTATCACTGCGGCCTTCTCGGACAACCACGGCAAGACATGGAAAATCGGCGAAAAATCTGAAGGAAACAAGCAGATCAATGAGGTCTCTTGGGTGGAGACTGACAAAGGTGGCATCCTTGTGGTCGCCCGCAGCTACCCGGGTGCCGGTACGCGCCGCGTGGCGACCTCCGATGATGGAGGTAAGTCATGGAGTGAAGTGAAAGGGCATCCCGAACTGCCTTGCACCGGCTGCCAAAATGGTTTGACGCGCTACTCCTTCAAGGATGATCAGGAACGAGGCAGGAAAAGTCGCATTCTCTTCACAGCTCCTTCAACTAGACGTGAGAACGGCATTATCAAGATGAGCTATGACAACGGCAAGACTTGGCCGGTAGCCAAGGATTTCGGGAAAGGTCAGTTTGCGTACTCCGCCGTTTGCCCCTTGGAACCCGGCTACTTCGGCGTGATTTTCGAACCGAATGACACCAAGACGATCCGCTTTGTGCGCGTTCCGATGGCCTGGCTTACCGATGGTGAAGACACCGGCATCGGCAAAAGAGTAGAGAAAAAAGAAAAGAACGGGAAGGTGCCGGAGCAAGAGCAGGAGCCGGAAACAGAGTCGTAACTTCATTCTCCTTGGAACAAATCTCGCCTTGCTCTCTTCGCCCTCCGTCGCGGATCATTGCGCTGCCTTGGCGTCTGATTGATCATCGGTGGGCGCGGGGAGTTTGACGCGCAACTGCTGCAGCAGTTCCGTGGCGTCTGTAGAACCTTGCTGCGCAGCGGAGATAAGCCACTTAATCCCTTCCTTTCGGTCGCGTTTTACCCCAGCTCCTTCCACATAGCAAGTGCCTAGGAAGTACTGCGCACGCTCATCTCCCTGTACCGCAGCAGCACGAAACCACTTGACAGCCTCGACATCACTCTGTTCCACGCCAATGCCGTCAAAATAGCACAAGCCCAATCCGGCTTGAGCAGGTACATAACCGGCTTCTGCAGCCAAACGGTAAAGGCGTACCGCTTCCTCGGGATTTTTCTCAATTCCCGTTCCCATTTCATAGCAAACGCCCAAGTTATATTGCGCTTGGGGATGACCTTGTTCTGCTGCCTTGCGAAACCATTCAACCGCCTGGGCTTCATCGCGAGCTACTCCCTCTCCCTTAGCCAGACAGCGTCCGAAATAACACTGCGCTTCTGCCAAGCCCTGTTCAGAGGCGGCGCGAAACCAGCGGGCAGCCTCCTCCGGAGAAGCCGAAACTCCGTTGCCCTCAGCGCAGCAGATGCCGGCATCGAGCTGAGCCGGGGCGAATTCCTGCTCGGCGGCAGCCTTCAACCAACGAAACGCGGATTCCGGGTCTTTTTGCACTCCTTCGCCCATCGAGTAACAGAGAGAAAGAGCATATTGAGCCGGAGCAAAACCCTGCTCGGCAGCTCTCTTGCACCACATCGCAGCAGCGACAGGATCCTTCTGCACGCCTTCGCCTCGGGCAAAGCAGATGGCCAACGCGCACTGGGCTTGGGCGTAATCTTGTCGGGCTGCTTCACGGAACCACTTGACCGCCTGCTCGGCATCGCGTGCAGTTCCTTCTCCCAAGCGACAGGCCTCAGCAAGCAAATATTGAGCATCCGGCAAATTTTTCTCAGCCGCCTTGCGGTAGAAATCCACTGCCAACGCTAAATCTTTTTCCACACCCTCGCCTTGGGCGTAACAAAGTCCCAACTGAAGCAAAGCTTCGGGATTTTGTTGATCCGCTGCCCTTCTCAACCATTTGACAGCCTGCTCAATATCTCGTTCAACGCCATTGCCGTTGGCATAGCAGAGGGCAAGCTGAAGCTGAGCCTCGGGGATATCCTGGTTTGCCGCTTCGCAAAACCACTTGACGGCTTCCGTCTCATTCTCTGCCACACCTTCGCCTCGGGCATAGCAGAGAGCCAAGCTGAGCTGAGCCTCAGCCAACCCCTGATGAGCGGCCTTGCTGAGCCATTCGGCTGCTTCGGCAGAATCTTTGGAGACGCCCTCTCCTTGCTCCAAACAGAGCGCCAAGTTATACTGTGCCTTAGCATGCCCCTGCTCAGCAGCCTTGCGAAACCACTCAGTCGCCTCAGTAGCGTCTTGCGAACCAGAGGGACGCATGGAAAGACAAACAGCCAAGTTGAATTGAGATTCCACATCTCCTTGTTCAGCTGCAGATCGCAACCATTTTATTCCCTCTTCAATCTCTCCGTTGGCAGAGTTGTCCCGTGGCGAGAGAAGAACCAAGCCCAAAATCCTCTGTGCAGGCACATGTCCTTGCTCGGCGGCCTTACGCAGCCATTTGACTGCATTGGTGGCATCCGGCACCAACCCCTCACCCCTGGCAAAGGCTTCACCGATGCAAAACTGAGCTTCTGACAGGTTCTTGTCCGCAGCTTCGCTCAGCCAACGGAGCGCGGTGACAAAGTCCTGTTCCACGCCGGCACCATCGCGGTAACGCTTGCCCAACAGGAGTTGCGCTTCGGCCTGCCCACCCTTCGCCGCAATTTCCAAAAAATCAATGATTTCGTTCGGTGTCTGCTCCGAAAGTCGCTTCTGTTCTATGAGTTGGTAAAGAAGCATGGCGGCTTCTCCATGGCCTTCCAGTGCCGCAATACGCAGCCATTTGCCAGCCTCCTGCACATTCTGTTCCGCGTCTTGCTCCGCCAACAACAGCTTTGCCAGCTCGACCTTCACCTCACACGTCCCCTTCTCCGCAGCAGCACGCATCCAGCGCCTTCCCTCGTCCACAAAATTCTTCCCTTTTTGCAACAAACAATGCGCAAGCCAATACTGAGCCTCTCCATTTCCCTCCTCGGCAGGACCTCTCAGGATGTCGACAGCCTTGTCCAGCTCACCGAGCTTGTAAAGTTCAAAGCCACGCTCCGTCGGTGGCACATAAAGTTTACCGAACTGCCATACGATGACAGCCCCAACGATCAATCCGATTAGAATTCCGCCACCGAATTGCCAACATCTGCGCTTACTCTTTCCTTGAACTCCTACGTCAAATTTCTCCGTCTCACTCATATTTTACACTTGAAAGCTGCCGCCCATTATACAAAAAAACAAAAATAAAACAATGACAAATCCAATCCGCTTTTTTGTTTTTCAATTTCAAGTCAGCGTATATTTTTCAAAGTCGTAAAAAGGCAATCGTATTTTAGAATTCCAGTCTCCATCTGCATGGCTTTTTTCAGCAACTCGCTTTGCTGCATCTCTTTGTCGCGCCCCTTGGCTACCGGTAGATTTTCCTGCGTTGGCGTGGCGTTTGCAGCAGGCTTGTTGGCCTCTTGCTGAGCCTCTGCAAGTTTCTCCAGATCCTGCTTGGCTTTCTCAGCTCCGGCGGGGTCGTATTCGGATTTGATCTCGACTTTGACTTCTTCGTCAGGCATGGTGGTGGAAGTGTTGGGTAAGGGTTTCGCTGATGGCTGCCTTGGTCACTTCGTTGAGCTTGGCAAGGGGCGGTATGACCTGCGGATGCGGGCGGTGCGAGGTGTGCGTGACCAGAGAGAACACGATGAGGGGGCGCCCTCCTTGCAGCACGGCGCGCATGATAGGGCGCCCCGCCGGGCGGTCTTTGTACTTGCGCTTGGCTGTGCCTTGCTCGCCCTGCACCAGCCAGCCGCGCAGCTTGGGCCAGTGGACTTTTCTCGGGAAGATGGGCAGTAAGTTGCCGTAGGCTCGCGGGTATTCGGTGATGGCTTTGCTGGCCGGGAGAGCGAGCAGCGAGGATCGCTTGGGCGTGTTCGGGTCAAGCCCGAGCCACTGCAAACGCACGCCGCGCTGCGTGACGACAACGGCCATGCTCCGCCCCGGCACGCCGGGCTGCACATCCACGCTATCCCCCGCGTTGCGCCAGAAATTGCGCCCGGGCATGCGGTAAAACTGATCGCGCAGGGTGTCTGCCACTTGGTCGGCGGCGTTGGCCAGCGCTTCGCTGAGCACACGCGCGGGCAGCTCCACCGAGTTGAGATTCGCAGAAACTTTGACAGAGAGGGAAATCACGGCATTTCGGGGTTGACTCGCGAGGCAAAGTGTGCTTAAACGGAAGGAGTGAAAGGGAAGCCCGCCAGAGTTGCCAAGCGCCGCTTGCACGAAACGCCGCAGGAGTTTGCTGCGGCGCAGGCAGGAAAGCAGAGCTACGACTATCAGCGCTGGCAAGCCCGCTGCGAGCGCGCTGCCGCGCGGGATCATGCGCGCGCGATGCCGGCTCACCACCGTCCTCTCACCAAAGAGGAGAGACTCGCCATGGATTGGGGACAGGATAAAGGGCGCAGGGGCCCAAAGCCTTGGGATTTTTGATTTCATTCGCTATGCCTCCTCGCAATACACGGTGATTCTTTTGCCGTGCTCTATTTTCTCCTCGTGGATTTTGGTGATTTTCAACCGCACGTTAGCAGGCACGAGTAATTCCGCTTCGGCAGCAAGAGGAAGAGTCGGCGTTTTCGATTGGGGCTGGGCTGCCCTGTAGAGAGGGCGCAGATCTTTCGCGCTTTTGTGCTTTCGGCAGATGAGTTTGACTTGCCAATCGCTGCCGCTGGCATACCTCTCAGCCGTGCGATCACTCATGCTCCATGAGTCTGCCACTTTTTCCGGCAGCGCTTGGTAGCTCCCATTCTTCCGGAGAGTTTCGATAAACGATTGCAGCTTATCTCGTGAGCTGAAGGCCATGCCCCGCACCAAATTCCGGGTGGAGGGTTCGCTCTTGCAGCGGGCAATCAGGCGCGCCATATCCTCTTTTTCGTTGAGGCCGACTTGAGGACGGCTGCCATTGAAGCGTTTGCTATCCTCCATCCAATCGCGCAGGGCGCGCAGTTGCAGGTTGGGGATGCCGCCGGGCAGAGGGGCGCTGATGATTCGAGCAAGCTCCTGCGGCCGGTAGGGGGTGGTGCCGTTGGGGTCGGTCATGCGCAGCACGCCGTGGTCGAGCAAGGCAAGGCCTTTGATCTGCTTTTCAATCTCCGCGAGGATATCCTTCTCCCACCCGCTCACATCTTTTTCCACTCCCTCGTTGAAACTGCGGCGAGCCTCTTCCTGCATGCTCTCGCGTGCTTCTCGGAGTTCTTCCTCGCTGGCGAGCAAGCCGGCTGCCTGCGCCTCCTGCGGCGATACGCTGCGCACGCGCATGTGCGAGCCATAGTCAAAGGGCGGGTACGGCAAGCCAAAGCGCGAGATGGCCACCCAAATGGGGCTGGTCTTCAGCGCGATCATCCGGCCGTTGCGTGCGACTCCCTCCCAGCCCACCGACTCGGCGGCGCGTTGCCAACGCTCCACCCAGTTGCGCGGCTGTCGGGCCGTGCCTGCGCGGAACAGCTCCTGAGCCGGGCGCGTGGTGTTGGCCAGCGCTCGGCAGCGTTGCATCCAGCCTCGAGCCATGTCCACATTCGTGTCGATGCTCACCTTGAGGCGTTGCGTGGAGGAGAGGTCTTTGATGGATCCCTCCAGGCCGGGGACGGCTTGGAAGTGGCGGGTGAGGAAGAAGCGGTAGAGGGTTTCGGCGATGGCGGTGGTGTCGGTTTTGCAGAGGGGGCCGCGCGCGATGGTGAGGGTGACGGAGATGGTGTGCATGAGCGCCCAGGTGTCTTCTTTGGGCTCGACGGGTTCGGCCTGCGGGAGGTCGAGGATGGCGCAGTAGCCCAGGGAGCCTGCGAGGCTTTTGCGGATGCGCTCGATGAGGTCGAGGGTGCGGGTGTCGAAGAGGTTTTGCTCGGTGATTTCGGGGGCGGCAAAATGCAGGATTTGCGCGCGCAGCCAGTCGAGGAAGGGGTAGGAGAAGGGGGAGAGAAGCATAAGGCAAGTACGAGTTACGATGGACGATGGACGATGGACGATGGACGATGGACGATGGACGATGGACGATGGACGATGGACGATGGACGATGGACGATTTGAAATTTCAGCGCGCCGATGGCGCGGGGCGGCGGAGCAGAAGCAGTGGCAGTTGGTGGATCATGGCGGGCGGGTGGTGCGAAAGGTTTGCGAATTTTGCAGAGCTGTGTCCTTGGCTTTGCTGAATCGTACAGCCTGCATCGTACTTCGTAATGGTTTTGTGGATTGCAAGGATAAATGCAACATATGACAGAAAAAGTTGAGGTCATGAGAAGAGAGGGGTAAAATAGTGGCGG
>CANRET010000006.1 GCA_947629715.1 uncultured Akkermansia sp. | reverse complement strand
ATGAACAAGGAGGGAACGATGGCGCTGCAGCCGGTGTTCAATGTGGAAATGCGGCACGCCTCCGTCAAGGGCTACACTGAGACGGGCAGCGACGCCGGTCTCAAGGTGGATGACATCCGGCAGGATGTCGTGACCCTCGGCGCGGGCGCGCGTGTGCAGGCTCTCGTGAGTGAGAACGCCTTTAACCGCGCCTCGATCTTTGAGGCCCGCCTGCTCGCCAAGGTCGATGTGGGCGATCGATCCGGCACGGCCGTGAACGGCATCATCGGCTGCGCCACCCACGCGGAAGTGGAGAGCGCGGAGGTGGGAGCCGTGGGCATGGAAGCGGGCGTCGGTCTCTCGGTTCCGCTCGGCTCGCAGTACGGCAGTCTCTTCCTGGACGGCTCGGTGGAGTGGCGCCGTGGATGGACCAGCCTGAACGCGTCGGCCGGCTACAGAATCAACTTCTGATTCATTTTGACGCGCAAGCGGGCGCATCGCCGGGACTCACCCCGACGCTGCGCCTGTTTTTTCGGAACGCAGCATGACGCGCGAGGGGACGATTAGGGCTTGCATGAGCGTCCATTTGTCGTAGAATAGACGCGCAGGCGCATCGCGGGATCCGCCTCAACATTCTCCGTCACTACCAGATGCCACGCTCATGAACATACTTGAATTCATCCGCCGCAACTCACTGCTCGTACTCATTGTCATCGTCGGCGTGGGAGCCGGGCTCGTGATGATGGACTACAGTGGCAAAGGAAGCGCTTTCGCCCGTGATTTCTACATTCGCGTTGACAACACCAACTACAGTTACCCGGAGGCGGCCGCGCTCGGCGAAAACGGATCGCAGTTTCTCTCCTCCCTTTTCTCCGCCACGCGCGACGCAATCGGTTCGCCGGATCAAAATGAAGACGGCACAGTATCCGCAGACGAAGAAGCCGCCTTCATAAGTTTGCAACGGGAGCATCCGGAAGCGGTCGAAGCAATCAACAAACTGAACGACATTTACGCCGGCTGGCACTACGGGGTGGCGAAAGATGGGGCGGTGAACGTGGCGATCAATCGAGCCATGATCAAAGCGGAGGGCGAACGGTTGGGCATTTATCCCACGGAAGAGCAAATTGACGCCTGCCTGCGCGCCATGCCTGCCTTCAAAAAGAGCGACGGCTCGTTTGACACGGAACTCTACCGCCGTCTCACCGGATTCCGCCGAGGCAACGCCAACCGCGTTCAGGAAGAGGCTTTCCGCAGCGTGGTTGCCGACATGATGCTGTGGGAGGCCGTCGCAAGGCTCGTGAATGCAGACGTTGCGTACGATTCGGACTCTCAGGAGAAAATCATCAACGCCTTCACTCAAAGCATAAGCGGTCGCACGGCCTGGCTTCCGCGCGAAGCCGTTGAAAAGCCGACGGCTCCGACCGAGGAGCAAGTGCGCGAGTTCTGGGAAGCTCACAAAGAGGATTACAAGAGCGAGGAGCGCCGCATCATCTCGGTCTATACCCTTTCCCCGACCGCCGACAGCAATATGGAGAATCTCCTCTACACCACGGACGCTCTCATGCAGGAGCTCTCGCAGGCAAACGGGCGCGGGCTGGACCAGCTGCTCGACTCCGCCTCGCAGAATCCGGAGTTCGATCCTTTCCTCTACAAAGAGCAGGATGGAGCCACCCACCGCACATACGAACTTTCCACGCAGGAGGAGCTGAGCAAGACGCTCACGGACGTGGTGGCCAGCGACGGCGCGGAGACCTCCCTCGCCAAAGTCGCTTTTGAAGAAACGCCCGACGCCCCTGCCCCGGCGGATTATGAAGCCGCCAAAGCGGCCGGCGACCCGGAGCGCGCTGTGAGCATCCGTCAGATCCGGGGCTTCTACACCACGACGGACAATAAGCTCAAGCTCATCCGCATTGAAGCCGTGGAACCGCCCTCTGTACTCCCCTACGAACAGGCGCGGGAACTTGCGATGGCCGACCTCGTAGCGCAGCGCGAAGACGAAGCCCTGACCCGGGCCGCCCAAAAGCTGCACGAGGATATGAAGCAGGCGATCGGGGAAAAGGGACTGCAGGGAGCTTTCGAGATTGCCGCCAAGGCCGGCGCTCAGGTCGAAGATTACGGTCCGGTGCGCCTCGCGCAGATGGATGCCTCTCTCCCGGAAGGGATGTCTGTCCACGAATTGCTCGGCTCTCCGAGCGGGCAACTGACGCCGCCGACCATCCTGCCCACCGGCGCGCGCATCAGCGCCGTCACGCAGCGCACGATCGAAGATTCCCCCGCCTTGAACATGCAGAAGCGCCTCTTTGTGCTGCCGACGGAAAACGCCCGCTTGCGAAGCGACATGATGCGCGAATGGCAAAATGCCGCCTTCACGCGCTTCCAGGTGCAACTGTCGCCCCACGTGCGCACGCAAGGGTCTTCGGACTGAGCCTGACTCCCCCGCCTCCCGCGCGCCATGCCTCTTCCTCCGCAGACAAAGTACATCGTGGGCAATGAGGCCTGCGAACGCTTCAGCTTTTACGGCATGCGCAGCATCCTCACGCTCTACATGCTCAGCGTGCTGGCGATGAGCGACAAAGCCGTGGTCACGGTGGGACATCTCTTCAACGCGGGCATCTACGTGCTGCCGCTCATCGGAGCCTGGTTGGCAGATCGGTTGATCGGACGCTACAGGATGATCCTCTACGTGTCTCTCTTTTACTGCCTGGGGCACGGGATTCTGGCGACGGCTGACCTGGCGGAGAGCATCGAGATTCGCCGCTGGATTCTCTTTGCCGGTCTCTTTGTCATCGCCCTCGGAGCCGGCGGCATCAAACCCTGCGTCTCCGCCTTCGTGGGCGATCAGGCGGACGTGAGCGACAGCAAGACCATGACGCGCATCTACGCCGCGTTCTACTGGTCCATCAATCTGGGTTCCTTCTTCTCCTTCCTCGTCATCCCCTGGGTGCGCCAAAACTGGGGCTACAGCTGGGCTTTCGGCATCCCGGGCATCTTCATGGCCCTGGCCACTTTCATCTTCTGGAAAGGACGCCGTCTCTACCGCCACCGCGAGCCGTCCCAACCCCTCTTCCTCCCCTCTTTCTGCACGCGCATCCTGCGCGGACGCCGGGCAGCCGAAGAACGTTTCGGATCTGCGACGATGAAGGAGACGGACGACACCTTGCGACGCGTCGGGCAATTCATCCTCCTGCTCGTTGCAGTCGTCGGCGTGGTGGCCGGGGTATCGCTGGGCGCATCGCGGCTGGCGTCCCCGGGCGGGGCCGATGAACTCACCGCCTCGCTGTGGAGCCTCGTCGCCGGGATTCTCACGTTCGGTCTCATTGCCCTGCTTCTCCTGCGCACTGCCGCCTCCCGGGGAGCTGACAACCTCCTCGGCATCCTCGGATCCCGTCTCTTCCTCGGAGCGAATGAAACGCGCCGACGCTTCCCTGCCGACCGCATCGTCGAAACGTTCAACCTGCTGCGCGTGCTCATCGTCTTTCTCATGATCATCCCCTTCTGGAGCCTCTTCGACCAAACGATGTCGAGCTGGGTGCTCCAAGGAGAAAAGATGCAACCGCTCGTCCTCTCCCACGCAAGGGGATTGCGCTTTGTCTTCGGAGCCGAGGAAATGCAGAGCATCAATCCGCTCTTCGTGATGATTCTCGTCCCCCTCGTCACCCTCGTCATTTACCCGCGCATCGGACGCTGGGCTTCTCCCCTGCGGCGCATGGGCTGCGGCATTGTCCTTGCCGGCGTATCCTACCTCTCCGTTGCCGCCATCCAATCCGTACTCGACTCCGGCGTCCCGCTCTCCATCCTCTGGCAGTGCATCCCCTACCTCCTCCTCACCGTCTCTGAAATCCTCGTCAGCACCACCGGCCTCGAATACGCCTACACCGCCGCCGGCCCGAACCTCAAGAGCATCGTCTCCGGCTTCTGGTTCCTTACCAGCACCCTCGGCAACTTCCTCGTCATCTACCTCACTCACCTCGTTGGCAACCCCGCCGCTGCCTCCACGTTCCTCCTCTACGCCCTGATGAGTCTCTGCATCGGCGCCGTCTTCCTCTGGGTCACTTCCCGCAAGTCCTTCCGACAGACTCCCTGACGGGGTGACGAGCTTCGCCTCCGGAACCGAGAGGGCATTCCCTCTTTCTTCGTTGCAAAAAATCGAGGGGCGCCGTATTTTTCTCTTGCGATAAATCCAAATGATGATAATTGAAATTATACAAATTGTGACGTCATGAAATTTATCGGACGCAGTCGGGAACTCCGCGAAAAATGCGAGCGTGCGGATCTGCCGGACTACGACATCTGCTACGGACTCTTCTCCAGGAGCGGCTTTACGGAGGAAATGAAGACCCTGGCGGCGCGCGGGAAGAACGTGTACCTCATCCAGGGCGACCGCCTGCTGCGCTGAGGCGGCTCACTTCTGCGGCTGCACCTGAATCGACACTTTGACGGGCGGCAGACCTTCCGCTTTCACCGTGACCACGGCTTCTCCGCTGCCGCCGCGCTTGCCGCGCACGATGGCGAGGATGCGGCCATTGAAGAAATGTTGATTGACATCCTGCATGCAGGTCTGGTCGATGGGATTGCCATTGCAGAAGCCGACCAGTTCACCGGGACCGGAAACGGAGAACGACACGGGACGCGAATCCGTGGGCGCCACATTGCCCTTGTCATCCACGACGGCGAGCTCCACGAAGCAGAGATCACGTCCGTCGCCGCAGATGGATTGGACATCCGGCGTTGCCTGCACGGCGGTGGCCGGACCCGCAGTCACGACCTTGTCCTTCGCCCAGACTTTACCGTTCTTCTTGACCACCACGCTTATTTCACCGGGTTCGTACACCACCTTGTCCCAAACGAAACGGTAGGCCGTGCGCGACGCGCCGGAACCCTGAGGGATACGCTCCCCCTTGCCCTTTTTATCCTTGCGGCACACGCCCTGACTCTTGCCGTTCACGAACAACTCCGCCTCGTCCCCGGAGCTGAAGCACATCACGGGAGTCACTTCGCCCTCCCTGCCCGGCCAATTCCAGTGCGGCAGCAGGTGAGCAAAACGAGCCTCGGGGTCCCAGCGACTCTTGTAGAGGTAGAACACATCCTTCGGGAACCCGGCGAGATCGATCAAGCCGAAATAGGAACTGCGGCTCGGCGCCTTGTTGCCCATGGAATGCAGCTGATCCATGATGGCCTTCTTCTCGGACTCGCTGAGAGCCTGGAGATTGCCGACGTTAGAGGCATCCTGGTTATACGGCGTTGGCTCACCAAGGTAATCGAAGCCCGTCCACACGTACTCGCCGGCAGTGTGCGGTTCGGCATCGTGAGCGGCAAACTCCACATCCCCGCAGTATCCCCAGGCCACCGCCGCCACACCGTAAGCGCTCACCTGGAAGGCGCTCGCTCCCTCATGCCCATGCCACCCGAGCGGGAACAGGTAAAACCCGCGCGTACCGATGCCGGATGCCGTCTCTGACCCGAAAAACGGCTTGTTGGGACGTTTCGCGGCGTATTCTTTGTACATCCAGGGCTTGTAGTTGAAGCCCATGACGTCCAGATCATCGCCAAAGCCATTCCATGCGCCGTTGCCGTTATTCACCCCGACCGTGTAGGGGCGAGTCGTGTCGTATTTGCGGAACTCGTCGCGCAACTCCCTGTTCACCACGCGACCGCGCTCCGTTCCGATCTCGACAATTTCATTGCCGCCGCTCCACATGATGACGCAGGGGTGGTTGCGATCGCGCTTCACGAAGTTCTCCACATCTTTTTTCCACCACTGAGCCCAGTCCACGTGATAGCCGTTCACCTTGTCGTACTTCTGAGCCTCCCAGATGTCGAAGAGTTCATCGAGCACGAGCATGCCCTGCTCATCGCACACGTCGAGAGCCTCCGGCGCGGGAGGATTGTGCGACGTGCGGATGGAGTTGCAACCCATTTCCTTGAGCTTTTTCACCTTCCGCTCCCAGGCCTTCCTGTGGAAAGCCGAACCGAGCGCACCCAGGTCGTGGTGCTCGCACACGCCTTGAATCTGCACACGCTTGCCGTTCAGGTAAAATCCGTCCGACTTCCACTCAATGGAACGCACGCCGAAGCGCGTGTTGTACTCTTCCTCCGCTCCTCCGGGCTGCGAGATAACGGTGCGCAGGTTGTACAAATGCGGGTTTTCGCAACTCCACAGCGTGGGGTTCGGGAGCTGCAGCGTCTGGGTCACCGTGCGCTTCTCCCCGGCAGCCAGTTTCACCTTCGTGACGGCCTTCACATTCTTGCCGACGCTCTGCGAAACCGTCATTTCCACAGGCCGGGTTCCCGTGTTCTCCAATTCCGTCCTGACAGACACCTGCGCGCTCTGCCGGGTGATCTTCGGCGTGGTGATGCACACGCCATTGTACGCCAGGTGAGCCGGCGACGTGTGCGTGAGCCAGACGTGACGATAAATGCCCGCGCCGGGATACCAACGCGTCGAGAGCGGCTTGTTGCTCGCCTGAACCGCCACGAGGTTCTTCTTCCCCTTCTCCAGATACGGCGTGATGTCCACGCGAAACGACGCGTATCCGTACGCCCATTCTCCCGCTTTCTTACCGTTGACGTAGATCTGCGGATGCGACATCACTCCGTCAAAGTCGAGGTAGTAGCGCTCCGTCTCCGCTGAAAAATCCTGAGGAACATCGAACCACTTGCGATACCAACCGTACCCGTTCCACGGAAGCTTGCCGGTTTCATTCGGCTCCTCCTTGAGGAAGGGACTCTCAATCGCCCAATCATGCGGCAGTTGCACGGGTTTGAAGCCGATGGCGTCGTACTCGGGTTGGGCGGCTTCCTCCAAGTTCTGAGTTTTTACCGGCGAGACGCGCTTTCCGTCCGTTCCCACAAACTCAACCTCGCGCACGGACGCCCAGGCGCGCCCGGAGGCCTCCGGGAAGGTCAACTTCAATTTTTCAATCCCGCGTCCCCGGACATCCACGTCAGAGGAACCTTTTTCCATCGAAAGAACATGCTGCTCCGTCTTCCCGTCCGAAAAAGTGAGCTCGACCTCCACCTTCTGCGCGTCTTTCTTCTCCCAGTATATTTTCAGCTCCCTGACCGGAATCCGGGCGTCCGTAAGCAACACGAGGGAATGGTGACTCTTGCCGTTGGGCGCGCACCAGCGGGTCTGCTGATTGCCATCAACGGCATCTGCGGCGGGATGCTCCTTTTGCGAACCGCCGGGAGCAAACACTCCCTGAGCAGCATCTTCCGGAGCCACCGGGCCGAAATACTTGAAAGACCAACCGAAGTCAAAGGTCTCCCGCGTGGAAGCGGGCTCATCTGCTGCAGCCCGGTCGCCGCATAACGATAACTGCAAAGCCATCACGGCAGCTGCCGCCCCGTTCATTGTCAACCATGTTATCTTGTTCATACCTGTCTCTCTCGTCGAATTTTACGTTGCGCGCAACGTGTTTCTTTCATCAAAGGTTCTGCATCTGAGCTTCATATTGACGAAATTGTATCGCCTCCAACAAATCCGCATCTTCCACTTGATCGCGTCCGGCTAAATCTGCGATGGTGCGCGTGACGCGCAAAATGCGATCGAAAGCGCGGGCAGACAGACCAAACTGCTCTACGGCCGCGAGGAGAAGCTTCTGTTGACCGACGGTGAGAGGACAATGCCTGCGGAGCATTTTGCCGCTCAGCCGCGCATTGCAGGCCACGCCGGCGTCGGCACAGCGCGCTTGCTGCACGGCGCGGGCGGCCGTCACACGCTGCCGAATGGAAGCGCTGCTTTCACCGTCCGGCTTGTGCAGCAGGGAGGCGGGATCCACTGAGGGCACCTCAATCACCATGTCAAAGCGATCCAGCAGGGGACCGGAAATCTTCTTGCGATAGCGCGCAATATCCGCCGGTTTGCAGCGGCAGGTGTGCCGATGATCCCCCAGGTATCCGCAGGGACACGGATTCATCGCCGCAACGAGCATAAATTGGCACGGGAAATCCACCGAACCGCTGGCGCGCGATATGGTAATCATCCCACTCTCCAACGGCTGACGCAGGGTTTCAAGAGTGCGCCGACTGAACTCCGGGAACTCATCCAGAAACAACACGCCGTGGTGCGCCAGGGTGATCTCCCCGGGACTGATGGAACTGCCGCCCCCCATAAGCCCCACATCCGAAATGGTGTGGTGCGGCGCGCGAAACGGACGCTGCGTGAGCAGACCTCTCCCCAAGGGCAAGAGACCGCACACAGAATGAATCTTGCTCACCTCCAGCGCTTCCGCATGCGTCATGGGAGGCAAAATGCCGGGCAGACGCGCCGCAAGCATACTCTTGCCACTGCCCGGAGAACCGCTCATGAGCAAATTGTGCCCTCCCGCAGCGGCGATCTCCATGGCACGCCGCGCGTAGGGCTGTCCCTTCACCTCATCGAAATCCGGCGCCTCCTCCGTCTGCTCGCAAGATGTTTCGGGCAAGGGCATTCCCTGCGCCGATGGATCCAGCAGCGTGTCCCACGCTTCCCTCAAATCGCGCACGGGATACACCTGCAACCCTTCCACCACGGCAGCCTCCGCCGCATTCTCCGGACTCACCATGATACGTCGGCGACCGGCCTCCCGCGCGGCCACCGCCTGCGGCAGGATGCCCCGCACCCCGCGTACGGCGCCATCCAGCGCCAGCTCGCCGACGATGCACCAGTCATCCGTGTCCTCGGGCACGCGACGCCGGAAAGCCTCCGGCAGGCCGCTGTAATTGTGTTGGATGGCCATCTCCAGTCCCAAAGCAATGGGCAAATCAAAGCCCGGACCCTGCTTTTTGACGTCCGCCGGGGCCAGGTTCACCGTCACGACGATCTGTCCGGGACAAAAGAAGCGACTGTTTTGCAGGGCGGACGTCACGCGCTGAACACTCTCGCGCACAGCGGCGTCCGGCAAGCCCACCACGGAGAAGCGACCCGTCTCTTCCACCTTTTGCACATCGACCTCCACCTGCACCTCGTAGCCGGTGATGCCGTTGACAGCCGCTGAATGAAGGCGAGTGATCATGCCGATGATTATTTGACGATGACTTTGGACCCCGTGTCGAGTTTGTCAAAGAGGATGCTGCAAGCCTCGGGGGGAATTCGCACGCAGCCGTGAGACGCCCCGCTGCGGTACACACTGCCGACGTGCATGCCGACGGCGCCGTTGAAGCGCATCCAATAGGGCATGAGCGCTCCTTTGAAGTGCGAGCCTTTGGGGGCTTTTTGCCAGGATTTTGCGTCGCCTTTCACAACGACATTGTTGGCATCCACGAAGCTGCCGTAGAGGGTGGAGCGATGCTCGCGCTTTTTCTCGGTGATGCGGAAAGTTCCGCGCGGCGTCTCGTGCCCGCCCACGCGCCCCGAGCACACGGGAAAGTCCATGGCAATGCGGTCGTTGATGTAGAGGCGTCCTCTTTGCTCGCGCAGCAGGATTTCCACACGCGAATTCCGTGGATTGCGATCTTGAATCGCTGCGCCGCGCCACATGTCGCGCGACTCGCTGTAGGCGGGGCTGGAGATAAACTGTTCGAAAGTTCGGGCCACCTTTTTATTCCTGCTGGCGGCCTCCAACTCCGCGCCCCGGCGATAAGCGTCCTCCGGCGTGGCTTCATGACTGCAAGAGCCCAGCAACGCCGCCAGTCCCGCCATGATCAGATATTTCTTCATGCTTCCCGATAGGCTTCCAGTCTCGCGGCAAACTCTCGCGGCAAGATGGCCTTCACCACCACGTCGTTTCCTTCATACTCCGTACTCAGCACCTTGCCGTCGCGATGCATGATGGCGATGATTCGGCTTTCCGACTGCGGTATGCGATAAGTCTGCGTATTCACACGGTGAGACAACATCTCCGCGCAGGCGGTCAGCAGTTCTTCCACCCCCTGCCTCCGCGCCACGCTCATTCCGACGACCTGTCTCTCCCCCACAGCCGCGCTGAGTTTCTGTATGGCCTGCTCGCCCTCCTCCGCACTCAGCAAATCCACCTTGTTGCCCACCACGATCATGGGCTTCTCGCCCGCGCCCAACTCAGCCAGCACCTCGCAGGTCGTCTCGTAATGACACAGCGCATCTGCATCGCTCACATCCACCACCTGGATTAAAAAATCGGCCAACGCCGCTTCCTCGAGCGTGGACTTGAATGCCTCCACCAAGCGATGCGGCAGGTTGCGGATGAAGCCCACGGTGTCGGTGAGCACAAGCGGCTGCCCATCCGGCAGTTCCATCTTGCGACTGGTGGTGTCCAGCGTCGCAAAGAGGATGTCCTGCGCGAGAGCCCCGGCATCCGTGAGCGCATTGAGCAAGCTGGATTTCCCGGCATTGGTGTAGCCCACAATGGCGGCGGCCGGTATTCCCTGCCGCGTACGTTCCTTACGCTGAGTGGAACGCTGCTTGCGCACGCTTTCCAGCTCACTGCGGATGGCAGAAATACGCTCGTGGGCAAGGCGGCGATCCACTTCAATCTGCTTTTCGCCCTCCCCTCGCGCGGCCGCTCCCCCTCCCTTTCCGCCGCCGGATCCGCCGCGTTGACGATCGAGATGTTTCCACATGCCCGCCATACGCGGCAAAGCGTACTGCATCCGCGCCAGATCCACCTGCATCACGGCCTCCCGCGTGCGAGCGCGCCGGGCGAAGATGCCCAGGATGACCTCCTCACGATCCATCACCGGCAGCTCGGAAAGCTTCTCCCACTCGCGCTGCTGGGCAGGACTGAGCAGGTTGTCCACGATCAAACAGTCCGCCCCCGTCCTCCGCGCCAGTTCGCAAATTTCCTCCGCTTTGCCGACGCCGCAAAGGTACTTGGCTTGCAGCTCGCGCGTCCACTCCACCCGACTTTCGGCTATCCCGTAGCCCAAGTTCTCCACCAAATCCACCAGCTCTGCCAGCAGGGCCCCGCGATCCTTTTGCCGCTCTCCGGGCAAACCAATGCCCACCAGAAGCGCACGCTCCGGCTTCACCTGAGTCTCGCGAATTTCAAAGGACATGCCTCCTTCTTCTTATCAATGGAAGCTCTGCGTACGCGTCACGGGCACATCGCGCAGGTAGTCGCTGTTCCCCTTGCAGGAGCATTCCCCGCAAGAGCTTAAAACCAGGCTTGCAATGACCGCTCCCATCCATGTGTAAAAAGCTGCTTTCATATCCCCGTTATTCAATCTTATTCCCCGTGAAATTGCAAGCTCAAAGTGCGGCCCGTTTTTCGGACAATTTTGAAAAAAAGAACAATTCTCATAAGCTCCGCCACGGGGAGATGAGGCGAATGATTTTCAGCGATTGCCGACATCATGCGCCTGAACTGTCACGCACGGACTTCAGAAGCCGTAGGCCTCGGCCTGCCGGACGCCCGTCAGTTGATCCCATGCCTCGTGCAATTTTTTGGCGGAAGCGCGTCCCTTCAGCGCGAGAGACGGGGCGAAGAGGGAGAGCCTGTATTCCTCCGCCATGTACGCGTAATGCAGCCATGCGGCGGAGTCAGCGTGCCGACCGTATTCATCGTAAAAAGACGGCGAGACGGTGGAGTCGAAGCTGTCCAGACGTCTCAAATCATCCATGAGCGGGCGATGCTTGAGCCTTTGGAGCCGCTCACCGACTCCACGGACGAATCGTACGTAATCCCCAAGTTGGTCCGCAGCAGCAGCACATAAAAAACCCGGTCGCGTAAGCCAGACCCACTGCCGCTGCAAGTCAGCGAGGATGCGCGCGGCGGCAGGCGTACTGTCCATGGCGAGGCGGAATGAGCTGAGAGCGTCCTGTGCAGCGGCGAGCTGCTGCCACGCGCGGGAGATGCTGTCGGCGAGAATGTCCCAGAGTCGGGAGCGCATGCGTTCGCAGGCGGCGTCGAAATCTGCTGCTGTGCGAGGAAGCGGGGCAAGTGCGGCATCCATGGCGGCGAAGACGGAGAGTTGGGCATTTTCTTTCGGGCGAGCGCCGATGGTAGAAAGTGCGAGGCGCGCCTGCATGTCTGAAATCGGCAGGCGTTTTTTGATGCCCTGCAGAAAGTCCCCGCAACGCAGGCATGCCAACCGACGCACTCCGGCACGATGCACGAATTCCGCTTGTTGCGCCGTGGAACAGATGCGCACGCGCACGCAGTTGCCCTCATCCGCGAGAGCGGGGTAACCGATTCCGGCGCCCACGGGCACGGTGAGAGGCAATTCGCCGCAGTCCCAGCGCGTCATGGGGGAAGAGGAGAAGGAACGCGCAGCTTGCTTGTGGAAGCGTTTTTTGCGGTAAGCGGAGAGGGAAGAGCGGAGCTGATCGGCATCCGTACCCAGCGCAAGCTCCCGCCCCTCGTCATCGCACACCCATATTTTGGTGACGAACTCCGGGAGCATGCGGGAGGAATCGAACTCATCCGGGTGACAAAAGCGACCTGTGCGACGATGCACAAAATCAGCCAGCTCGCGCAGCAGATGTTGCTTCGGTTCGCGTCCGGCATGTTCATCGCAGAAAGCCTGCGCGGTTTCGGAAAGAGGCATGAGCCGCTGACGGTCCGGCTTAGGCAGTGTGCGCAGAAGCATCTCCACACGCAACGGCAGATGAGCCGGCACGCCCCAACTCGACAGGTAGTCCGGGAAGGCATCCAGTTGGTCGATATGCACGCCGATGGTCACGCCGTCGTCCTCTTCTCCCGGCGCGTGGCGGTAGTAGATGGGGTATTCTTCGCCGCCGATGCAGAACTCGTCGGGGTAGAGATCCGTCGGCGCGTGATCCTCGCCGGGGTAGATGCACTCCTCGTAAGGAATGTCGAGAATGTGCGGGTCTCCTTTCTGCGCTTGAGAAAGCCAATCGCGCAAGGCCTTTTCGGACGTGCAATCGGCGGGGATTCTCTCATCAAAGAAGAGGAAGACGGACTCCGGGCAGCGGATGAGATCGCGGCGACGCAGCTTGTCTTCCACGTCCGCCACGCGCTCCAACATCTCGCGTAAATGAGTCAGGAAGGAATACTGCCCCTTCATCCTCTGCGGCAGGATGCCATCGCGAATCATGATGGAGCGAGCCTCAGCCGGTCGATAGCGAGTATAGCTGATGCGCCGGGATTCCACGATGGTAAGACCGGCGCACACCACGCGCTCCTGCGCGTACACCACACCGGCAGAGGCATCCCACTCCGGTGCAAAGGCGTGGCAGGAACACAGCTGCGGAGCAACCTGCTCCACCCAGGCGGGATTCAGAACCGCCGCGCGGCGCAACCACAGGCGGGAGGTCTCCGCGAGTTCCGTTCCGAATACCCAGGGCGCACGGCTCTTGCGCCGAAAGAGTCCACTGCCGGGGAAGAGGGAAAAAGCGCGTCCGGCCGTGCTGCGGTAGAGCTTGTCCTCGCGATTCCAAACGCCGATTTGCAGTGGGGCGCCGGCGAGTATGGCGCGGTGAATGCAATCTGCCGGGGCCTGCTCATGCTCCGGCAAGAGGAGCGGCGCCCGCCAACGCAAAGCGAGGGCAAGGGAATCACGCAGATCCTGTTCCAAGTTGTGCCATTCCACCATGCGCGTGAAAGAGAGATAGCGCGCAGAGCACCACTTGCGCAAAGCATTGCGACGCAGCTTGCGCCCATCCCGAAATTCATCCATCGCACGCCACATGCGCAACATGGAGAGAAAATCACTCTCCTCATCCCTCCATTCGGCATGAGCGCGGTCGGCTTCTTCCGCTCGGTCCGCCGGACGCTCCCGAGGGTCCTGGATGCTCAGACCGGCCACCAGCACGAGAGCCTCCGCCGCCGCATTCTCGCGCCGCGCCTCCAACAACATGCGCCCGAGACGCGGATCGAGAGGCAAGCGAGCAAGACTGCGCCCGATGGGCGTCAGTTTTTTTGCGGCGTTCATGGCGCCGATTTCACGCAGTGTTTTATACCCCTCACGGATGAGCCGATCGCTCGGAGGATCCGGCAGGGGGAATTCGCCGAGCGGCGGCAAATGCAAGTCGGCCATGCGCAGGATGACCCCGGCCAGCGCGCTGCGCCGTATCTCAGGGTCGGTGTATGCCTCCCTCGCATGAAAATCCTCCTCGCTGTACAGACGGATGCAGACGCCCTCCGCCACACGCCCGCAACGCCCTGCCCTCTGCCGCGCGGAAGCCTGGGATATCGCCTCCACCTGCAAGCTCTGAATTTGGCGCCCCGGCAAGTAGCGGGAAATTCGCGCCAGACCGCTGTCAATCACATACACGATGCCGGGAATGGTGAGCGAGGTCTCGGCCACGTTCGTAGCGAGGACGATGCGACGTCTGCCGGATGCCGGGTGGAAGATGCGCTGCTGATCCGGGAGACTCAGGCGTGCAAACAAGGGCAGAATGTCCGTGCGCGGCAGGTCCATCTGCTCCAGAGCGTCCGCGCAGTCACGGATTTCCCGTTCGCCGGGCAGGAACACGAGCACATCACCGCCCGCATCGTATTCCGTGAGCCACTGCAGTGCTCGTGCCACGTGGGCCGCCAGCTCTTCGCGGTCATCCTGCTGCGGCATGTAGTGCAGCTCGACCGGGTACGTCCTCCCCTGCACTTCAATGACCGGGGCGCCACCGAAAAATTCCGAAAATGCCGCCGCATTCATCGTGGCAGAGGAGATGATGACCCTTAAATCCCGCCGACGTTTCAGGAGCAGCTTCAGATACCCGAGCAGAAAATCGATGTTCAGACTCCGCTCGTGCGCCTCATCCAGGATGATGGTGTGGTACGCGCGTAGGTCGGGGTCCTGCTGCGTCTCCGCCAGCAAAATTCCATCCGTCATGAGCTGGATGCGAGTGTCCGGTCCCGTGCGGTTATCGAAGCGCACGTGGTAGCCCACCAGACTCGCGCCCTCGCTTCCCAATTCCTCAGCCAAGCGGCGCGCCACGGCAACAGCTGCCAGGCGGCGCGGCTGAGTGCAGCCTACCTTGCCCGGCTTGTCCCCCGCTGCGAGCAAAGCCATCTTCGGCAACTGCGTGGTCTTGCCGCTTCCCGTCTCGCCCACCACCACCACGACCTGATGCCCCCGCAAAGCCGCCACGATTTCTCGCCGCCGCTGACTGACAGGCAAATCCGGGAAAGAAAAGGACGTCATTCTCCCCAGCGTTCGGTGATGCCGCCGTAGGAGTCGATGCGCCTGTCGCGGAAGAAAGGCCAGATGCGACGATGGTCCTCCAACGCCGCAAAATCGAGGTCGGCGTACAGGATGGAGGCTTCCCCTGCCGGGGCTTTCGCGATGACCTGACCACAGTAGTCCGCCACAAAACTTTGCCCCCAGAATGTGGTTTCCCCTTCCGTCCCGCAGCGATTGGCCGCACACACGTAACAGCCATTCGCCACGGCATGACCGCACTGCACGGTTTCCCATGCGTGATGCTGAGCAGCGTAGAGTTCCTCCTCCCCGGGAATCCAGCCGATGGCCGTGGGGTAGAAGAGTACCTGGGCGCCCTGCAAAGCCGTAAGACGAGCCGCCTCCGGGTACCACTGGTCCCAACAGATGAGTACGCCTATTTTGCCGAACTTGGTGTCAAAGCACTTGTAGCCTGTATCGCCGGGCGTGAAATAAAACTTTTCCTCAAATCCGGGATCTTGCGGAATGTGCATCTTGCGGTACACACCGAGGAATTTGCCATCAGCATCAATCACCATCGCCGTGTTGTGGTACACCCCCGGCGCACGACGCTCAAACCCCGCCACGACAAGCGCCACCCCAAGCTCCGCCGCCATGCCTTGCAGCTCTTTTCCCCATGCCCCGGGCATCTCTTCCGCCAAATCAAACGCCGCGCAATCCTGCGTGCGGCAGAAATACGGCGTTGTGCACATCTCCTGCGTGCAGATAATCCAGGCCCCTCCCGCCGCCGCCTCGCGGATGGCGGCCTCGGTACGTCGCTTGTTTTCGTCCGTCGCCGGGGCGCTGGGTTGCTGAATAAGGGCTACCTTCGGCATGTCCGAAATATACCATATCCCACCTTGCGTGGCAAGGTTTCCATATCACAATAAGCAGAGCAGAAAGACGCGCAGCGAGGAAAAGCGTGCTTTCGCAGAGCGAAGAAGGGACGGCGTTACAACATGAGACGCGTCGTTACGACATCCCACCAGGTCCGTTCTCTGGCTCGGTCGCGAATGCTGCGCGTCCCGAGACGATCCGGCGAGCAAGAACGTATCAATTTGCCAAGTCTATCAGCCCATACGCGCAAATTCACATCGGCATTTCCTCCCCTGCGATAAGCCTCCTTTTCAATCAGGCCGGTCATCTCGCGGTTGCTGTCTTTGCACGCAAAGAGCAAACGCCCGTCTTTCACGTTTCTGATGGTCATCTCGATCCCTATGTCACCTTGAGAGTAACGTGTGGCCACACTGCTCACTCCCGGCACAGGGCTGAAAAATCCGCCCACCGTAGATGCCACGCGCAGGATGGGCTTCTGGGGTCGGAAACTCGCGATGGCCATGTCCACGCGGATGTCAGCTTCAGACTCGTTTTCGGTGAGTTGCCAGTTAGCCTGATTTGCGGCATTACTCTCCTCGAGAGCTTTTTGCGCCGCTTCCGAAACATAACGGCGCATCCTTCGAACCATAAAATCGGCGCCTCGGGGATATTCATCCTTAATGAGATCGACTCTCAATTCGGCTATGTAAATTTTGCCCTCCTTCTGATCAACGTATGGATTTCCCTTTCCCCAGCTCCATACGCCATCCACACCGCTTTTCATTGTGTGGACCAGCTTCACCTTATAGAGGCCGGTCTCAGATTCCAAATTGTACATCTGGCTGCAGGAACTCAACCCGAGCAGAAACCACACGGTCACAATCGCCCATTTTATCGGCTGCTGACAAATCCCCATCGCCTGCTTTTCAATCATACGCCGAAGCAGGGAAGGAAATGGAACTTTCATTTCCTTCCCTGTTCATGCGTTTCTTTTCTCTATTCTCACTGACAAAGGTTCAAAGGGAGGGAGATTCAACATCCCCCTCCCTTACTGTTACTGTTTTATGCCTCTCACGATAATCAACGATGATGATGCGGTCCGGGCCCGGGATGCTGTGGTCCCGGTCCGGGATGATGCGGCCCAGGCCCGGGATGCTGTGGTCCCGGTCCGGGATGATGCGGTCCTGGTCCGGGGTGCTGCGGTCCCGGCACGGGATGATGCGGTCCCGGAGGAGGCGGAACCGGATGATGCGGACGTGGCCCCTGTGCGAATGCCAACGGCATGCACATGCACGCGATTGCTATGATTGTATTTTTCATGGTATTGGTATTGATTGGGTGAAAAAGAGGGAGAGGTCCTGTATGCGCTTACTTGATGTAATCCGCGTTGGCCATGGCGGCCTTAAGCGTCGGAGAGTCAAAGTAGTTATGCTTCACGATACGCTCCAGAGTGTCGTTGTACGTCTTCTTTACATTTTCAGGCACATCCATGCCGAGTTTTTGAGCGCTGGTAATGGCCATCTGAACCTTGTTCCAGTTGGAAGCAAACTTTTCCGCTTTCTCCTGGGTGTCGATACCTTTGGCATCGGCGAGGTAGCCAACTGCTTTTTCCATGGTCTTGCCGATGGCGCATTCCTCCGGATTCTGTGCCATAACGCAACTGAGATAATCACAGGAGGAGAAGACGAATCCTGCCAGACAGCAGGCCTTTGCTAGTGTTGTTTTTTCATGATATGCTTCGAGTTTGAATGAAAAATTGAATCAGAGCGTCATACCGTCCGGCACAAAATGAGCGCCGGTTCCATGATAGTAAATTCCGTGCGTACCGACGCTGATTTCTCCGATCTGCTTGTAGATCGGCTGAACAAAGCTGTACACAGCTCCGGTGCCATCCACCTGAACAGTGAGCTCCTGGCATTTCGTGCGTCCCATGGAGTCCGCCAAATAACGCCCGGCCAGAGCGCCTGCTGCCGCCATGCCAATGGAGGAAACGGCGCGTCCTTTGCCCTTGCCGAGCAACTGTCCGCCGCCCAAGCCAATGCCCGCACCAATCAGTGTGCCCATATTGCGCGTAGAAGAGGAGGACTCCTGCGTCACCTGCCTCGCAGACGTCACCGTGGCGGCAAATGCCTGTTGAGGCACACCCACCTGCGAGCTGTTCACCGTGTTGTAATCGCTCATACTTGCGCAGCTTCCCAGCATAAAGCAGGCAAGAGCTCCAACTGCTAATTTCATTTTCATGTCTTTTATGATGTTGGTATGGATGGATTTATCTTTTTCTGTGGGAACTCGGCGAATAACCGCCGTTCTTACATTTGTTGTCGGTTTATTTCTTGATAAGCGTGTCTCCCATGCGGCTTGACATGCAAACGTAGCTGCTCGATGCGCTGCTCTTCACACTTGCCGATGGAAGGGGAACAGGGGCAACCTTGGTCCCTGCAGGAGCCGTTGGAGTGGAAGTCGCAGGTTTGCCTTTCTGATCCGACCCGGGACCTGCATTGGGACGTCCATGCTGAGACTTGGGAGCCATGCGCCCCGGATCCTGACCGGGCTGCACGCGCTGATGGGAATTCGGGCGTGGACCGGGTCCGGACATACGAGGATTACGCGACGGCGAAGCTGCGCGATCCGGGCGTGGTCCGGGTCCGGACATACGGGGATTATGCAACGGCGAGGCCGCGCGATCCGGGCGTGGACCGGGTCCGGACATGTGAGGATTGTGCAACGGCAAAGCCGCGCGATCCGGGCGTGGACCGGGACCGGGCGTATGAGGATTGCGAAGCGGCGGAGCGATGCGATCGGGACGACGAGGACTGTGAACAACCGGGTGACGGTGTTTGAGAGGCGCATGCCGATGAGCCCGTGGGGGCGGAGCGGCTATGCGACGAGCACGCGCCGGATAGATGACCTTGGCTCCGGCTCTGGGCGCCCAACTCGGCACGCTCGCTGCGGTTGTAAGCAATGCTACATCGTATATCGGTTGATTGTTGCTGTCATACCCGTACACGGCGTTATTACCGTCATATCCATAAATCGGCACGCCGTTTGTGTCGTATTCCTGGATCGCATAATCAGCGGCGGCAACCTCAATAGCGGTACTCGCCAGCGAACCCCAATCTCCACAAGAGGAGAGTCCCAGAACAGCCATCGCCACGAGAGGCGTATATAATCTCGCCTTCATATCAGAGAAACATGAGCCTTTCGGAAAGCCACACCGTTAATCTTACACGCTTCGGCGTCTTTCTGATCTACCAACCCGTCATCCCCGCACGGGAACTCCGCCGTCGGAAGCTCCCATCGGACCCTTAATACGTCTTCTCAAATCGTTTCATTATATTGCTCTCAACTCCGATCTCCGCGATACCAGTGTCTCCCGTGGCAGCACACTCATCTTGGGTATCCACATTCAAACTCCCCTTGTAGGTCTTGCCATCAGCCGTCCTGACGATCAAATTCTGACTCCACCCTTCTGTGGTCTTTATTTCTCCCTTACCCTTGCCCATGATGTGCTCTCCGCCGGCATGGTACACCGGAGTCGACGCATGCACGACCGTCGCAGAAACAGAGTTCGTCTTCTCAAACGGGTTGAGCCCCATCTTGGTGAGCGAACTCCCGAGGGACTTCATCGAATTACATGCACTCAATCCTGCTACTCCCACCGTGGCGGCAGCGACCATTGCTATGACCAGTTTGTGTTTCATCGTTCTTGTTTGGTTGAAATATCCGGGGATCATTCCCCCCACGCATTCCGATGCTATATGATTTCAAATCATGTGTTCTAGACCTCTTCTTTAACATATTGATTAAATAACCATTGTGGAACAGCCTGGGAATTTGCATCAAAAAAAATCGAAGAGCGTTCCCTTTGCAGAAAAGGCTGGAAATAAAAAAAATTGAAAAAATAGTTTGACATGTGATTTGAAATCATATGGAACAGCAAACACGTTTACACAAGACAGGGTCGGCTCTCATACGGGCATACGGGTTGGGACTGATGGAAGCGGCAGAGATCATCCGTGAACTGGCGGAATGCATGGGAGAGAAACATAAAATTAAGGCGCATGAATGCATCCAAAGGCTGCGTGCTGCGCGCGATGTGCTCCAAGAAACAAATCCCCAATTGACGCTGGAGCAGGGCGTGCAGCGTTTGTTAGAAGGGAAGAAACACCGGCGTGCCGCAACGCGTCGCGAACTGGAGTACTACACAAAAAAGATTTTGGTGTGTAACCGGGATGAAGCGGGACGAGAAATGCGACACATCACCACGCAGATGTGCCGAGAAATGCTGGAAAAGACATTTCAGAAGCAGAGCAGTCGATGTAAGGCGCGGACGATTTTACATGGAGTGTTCTCCTATTGCTGTCGCATGGGATGGATTCAACGCAACCCGGTGCATCCCATCCAGGAAGCTCCGGCAGAGGAAAGAGAGAAGAAACCACTTACGCTTGAGCAAATTCTGCGTCTGTTGCGCACCTCGCTCTTACCGAAGTATCGAGCATGTGCACCCGCCGTCGGAATCATGATATGGAGCGGAATGCGACCGACGGAAATAACGCGACTCAGATGGCGCAATATCCACATCAAGGCGCGAACGATTACGCTTTACGCAACGCAAAGCAAGACGGGCGGTTCGCGTTGCGTCAACATGCCGCAACCACTCCTGCGCTGGCTCAGACGCCTCAATCTGAACCCGCATGAAGATGAGCTTGTATGTCCAAAGGGATGGATTAAGCGATGGGGGATGCTGCATCGAGCCTGCGGGCTGCACCCGTGGGTGCCGGATGTGCTACGGCACAGTTTCGCTTCCTATCACGCCGCGCACTACCGCGACATGGAGCGGTTGCAATATGAAATGGGACATCGCTCAGCACAAATGCTGCGCTTCCGATACATATCTGCGTCGCAAATATCGCGCAGATCAGCACACGCCTACTGGAGCGGCAAGTATTGGGATCGGATGCTCAGCTGACGCCGATACGACAGTCGCGCGACAACTCACTTCTTTGCTTTGGGGGGATCGGCAGCGGCAAAGTGACGCGACAGGAAGATGAACTGGTGCAGGATGGCATTGTTCCAATACGCGTAGTTGTGCGTGCCGGGGAAGGATGTGTAGGTGTGCGGCACATGTCGCTCCAGGAGCGCACGGTGCAAATTTTCGTTGCTTTGGTGGAAAAAATCCTCTGTGCCGCAATCAATCATGATGTCCAATCCGGGGCGAATGAGATGCGTGAGATTGATGACATTGTATTCCTGCATGCGCTCGGCGTTTTCTTCAGCCTTGCCGAATATGTCCTGCGTGCCCCAGCGATTGGGGAAGGGAGTGAAGTCCACCAAGCCGCTCATGGACCCGGCGGCGCTGAAAAGGTCCTGGTGCATAATCGCCAGTCGCAGAGCTCCGTAGCCGCCCATGCTCAGTCCGCAGAGAGCTCGAGCGCGACGATCGCGAATAGTGGGCAGGCTGCCATCCACTTGAGCCACCAATTCTTTCGTTACGTACGTCTCGTATTTGGAATGGGGAGCCACAGGACTATCCACGTACCAGTTGTTGCCGCCATCGGGACACACGATAATCACCCGCAAATCGTCCGCCATGCGCGGGAGCTGCGGTTGCACTTTGAGCCATTCTGCGGGAGTCATCCCGTAACCGTGCAACAGGTACACCACGGGGAAACGCTCATCCGAAGCGCGACGATCCGGGGTAATCGTCAAATTGGTGATCTGCTTGTTCATGGAGGCGCTTTTTACCTCCATATTTTGTACTTGCGCGGCGCTCAGCAAAGAGCTTGCCAGAAACGTAACGCCGCAGAGGAACATGAGTATTCTTTTCATCGTTGAATCCATTTGAGTTTATTCAAAGACGCAGGGCGCGCCGGGTGGCAACGCCCGCAAAAATTGCTTTCCATAATACTTGTGACACAAGCGCGAGTCCAGTATCGTTACCGCTCCTGAGTCTGTTTTAGACCGTATTAATCGTCCCACACCCTGCCTGAATTTCAATATCGCTTCCGGCATGGAATACTCCATGAAAGGAGAACCGCCACGCGCTTGGATGTCCTCTGACCGAGCCTCCACCAAAGGCGTCCCCGGCGAATCAAACGGAAGCTTCGTGACAATGACGTGAGACAAAGCCTCCCCCGGTACATCCACGCCCATCCAAAAGCTGTCTGTCCCCAATAACACGCTCCCTTTGGCTTTGCGAAACATATCCAGCATATCCGAACGACTGATGCCATCTCCCTGCACGAACAATGGCCAACCGCGATCCGAACAGGCCACCCGCAATTTCTCAGCCACGAAACGCAGAGTCCTGTAGCTCGTGAACAGCACAAAGGCTCGCCCGTCTGTTTCTTCCAGCGCCTTCAACACCCGACCGGGCAGTTCTTCATTGTAGGCCTCTTCATTCGGCAGCGGCATGCTGCGCGCAACAGTCACGCGCATTTGGCGAGCAAAATCGAAAGGGCTGCCGATGCGTATGGCGTCAGCACGCTCCGCTCCGACGCGCCCCGCAAAGTAAGCAGTCCCCGCATCCCCGGCAGAAAGAGTAGCGCTGGTACAGATGCAGGCGCGCCCGCTCTCAAATAATTTTTCGCGCAACACGGGCGCCACATTGACAAGCGCTGATCGCAAAGTGAGGAATCTTCGTTTTTCATTCTTCTCCCCGCCCTTTTCCGCCCAATAAACCGCGTTGCCTTCGTTGTGCAGAGCGATCACATCCTCAGCCGCCATACGATAAGCAATCAGGCGCGCCGCTGTGTCCATAAACTCCGCGCGCGTCAGCTCATTCTCCTCCTCCTTGGACATCGCCAACACCTCCCCTTCCAGCTCGCGCAGTGCGGGCGTGAGCACATCCTCTGTCCAATTCGGTCGGCGCAATCTCACTTCCTGCCGATTTTCATCATCGCAAAATCGAGCGTCAAGTGCAGCACGCTCGAAAAACTCATCGCAGGCCATTTGAGCTTCTTCGATGAGTTGCAGCAAACGCGGCGTCGCGGCATGCCGCAGGGTCCCTTTACGAGTGCGCGGGTTGTACAAGCGCCACAGGTCTCGCCGAAGCTCTGCCTCCGGCAGCACGGAGCCGAACTGATGCGCGGCGACATTCTCAATGGTATGCGCTTCATCCAGCACCACAAAATCATTGGCAAAGATGAACCCTCTGTGCTCCTCCTCATCTTCTCCGGTCTCAACCGCTTGATTTCGCGCTTCCTCGGCAAGACTCATCAGTCCGAAAAAAAGCGTGTGGTTGAGCACCACAAGATCCGCTTCCTCCACCTGACGCCTCGCTGCCTGGTAAGGGCACGTCGGCCCGCAATTGCGAAGTGTGCACGTATAGTTCTCGCTGCACACCTGAGCCTTCACTTTTTCAGAGACTCCAAGATCCGCCGGAATGGACGAGAGCCATCCCTCCCCGCAATCTTCCGCCCATTCACGCACGACCTTCAATTGACGCAGTTCTTCCTGATTGAACAGATCCTTCGCCTGCTCGATGGCGCGCTGTAAGCGAGTACGACACAGGTAGTGCGAGCGCCCCTTGAGCAGCGCAGTGCGAAACGACAACCCCAACGCCTTGGCCGCCGTCGGTATATCCTTGCTGAAAAGCTGTTCCTGCAAATTGATGGTATGCGTGGAAACAATCGCCTTGCGCCCGCGAGTCAACGCAAATCGAATCGAGGGCATCAAGTAGGCCAACGATTTGCCCACGCCGGTGCCGGCCTCCGCCAGCAGAGCACGCTCATTCTCCAGGGCGCGCGCTACGGCCGCCGCCAACTCCTGCTGCTCCGCGCGAAACTCAAATCCTCGCCCGCAGGAAAGAATTCCACCCGGCGCAAAGTCATCAAGCGTCTGTTCAATCAGTTCCGCCACACGCGTCATGAAGTATCACCGGCAGTTCAGCGCAATACGCGCTCCCCGCCGCCGGGCAGTTTGATGTTCAGGGGGAGTTCCGGAAAAAAGGTGCGCAGCGTGTTAATATCCGTATTACCGTCCACAAAATACCACTTATTGATTTTTGTTTTCTGCGGCGTCAATCCATTGCGATCCACCGCCCCGCGCACCACCTCGTCACGAATCGCAAAAATATGCGATCTGCGCTCGACCCGCACCGTTGCTCCGTCCTTTCCCGGACCACTCACCACCAATACCGTCGGCAACACCACAAGTCGGCTGCGCTCGCCATTCCCCTGCAATTCATCCACGCGCACGCGCCCTTCCCTGTCCCGCTTCACGGCATTCACGATTCCGCCGCGCGGTGCCAATTCGTACTCCGCATACGGCTCTTGCACGGTGAAGGATTCTATCTTAATCCCTCTGCTGACCATTTGCTTACCCATCCTCACGTAATACTCACGCAACGCCTTCATTCCAGCCTCCAACCGGGCACGCGCCTGAGACGCCGTCTCTTCCGTCAAACCCATAATCCGCCAGGCGTTCTCCGCTTCTTTCTCGGAACGCCCGGCAAATTGCTCTGCGTACAACCGCTTGATCGGCGGATACATGTAATCCAGCGCCCATCCCATGTCGCACGATCGCACTGCAGCGCCATAACTCCGCGCCGCCTCCACGGCGCTGTTAGCCACATCACTGACGGCCGCAGACGCCCACGTCCCAACGCTCACAATTGCAGCCAATATCATTGCCATACGCATTCTCATGCCCCTTATCCTAGCATGTTGCGCGTCAGATGCAAGTCTTATCCTACCGCCCCGTTTGCTTCGAGGTTTCAAGCGGATTCTCGGTCACCGGAGAGAGTGGGATTCGAACCCACGGTGACATCTCTGCCACGCTCGATTTCGAGTCGAGTGCCTTAGACCAACTCAGCCATCTCTCCGGCTGCCGTGACAATAAGTCGCGCCGGGGGATTATGATGGCGTAAGGGGGGAAAGTCAAGCCCTTTTCAGCAGGGGATTCAGGCAGCATGACACCGGCTTCGGGAAAATTCAACGCTCAGGAAAAGCAGAATGTCCGGGCGAGACGCCCTGCGAGCATCCGCAGAAGCAAAGGAAACGCGGACTACATGACGAGACCACGGATGAGCAGCTCGGCATTATTCTGCGTTTTACGGATGTTGGCCAGTAGCAGTTCCAATGCTTCCCAACCCGGGTGCGTGGCAAGTTGGCGACGCACCTGCAAGACACGCGCCATTTCATCAGGGTGGTAGAGCCGGTCATCATTTCGGGTGCCGCTCTGAGGCAAAGAAATGGCAGGGAATATGCGGCGCTCGGCGAGTTCACGGTCAAGCCGGATTTCCATGTTACCAGTTCCCTTGAACTCCTCAAAGATAATCTCGTCCATGCGCGATTCCGTGTCCACCAAGCATGTGGCAATGATGGTGAGGCTGCCGCCCTCCTCCACGTTGCGGGCTGCTCCGAAGAACTTGCGCGGCTTCTCCAGGGCGTGGGAGTCCAGGCCGCCGGACATGGTGCGTCCACCGGTAGCGTGCGCATTGTAACCGCGGGCGAGCCTCGTAAGAGAATCCAGCAGGATGATCACGTCCTTCCCCTGCTCCACGAGACGATGGGCGCGCTCCAGCACCATATCGCTGAGTTGCTCATGGCGACGTGAATTCTCATCAAAGGTGGAGGCGTACACCGGAGCATCCACCGTCTCCTCAAAGTCGGTCACCTCCTCCGGCCTTTCATCAAGCAGCAAGACCAACAGTTCAACCTCCGGATAGTTGGCGCGCAGGGATCTCGCGATCGTTTTAAGCAGAATTGTCTTACCTCCGCGCGGCGGCGCCACGACCAAAGCACGCTGCCCCATGCCGAGAGGAGCTATGAGATCAAGCAGGCGCATGGCCGGAGACTCAATATCCTTGTTCTCCAGAATCAGGCGGCGGGTGGGAATAAGAGCAGTCAGTTGCTCAAAGTCGGCTTTTTGGACAAAGTCGGCGGCAGGAACGCCTTCAATCTCGACGATCTCAGCAGCGGAAAGCGGATGCTCCCGGCGCGGCTGTCCATGAACCTTCACCTTAACGCAGTTGCCGAGGCGCAGATGGTAGCGATCCATCAAATCCTGCGAAAGAAGAACGTCATCTTCTCCCGGACGGAAACTGCACGATGGATAACGCAGCGTGTACTGCCTGGGAAAGCGCCCTCGGTCAATGACGCCCGTTGCGAAAACCTGATTACCTTCGGACGAGTACGTGCGGGCGAGACCGGAGACGAGCTGACGGCGGGTTTGATCCCCGGTGAGCCAGCGTGCAGAGAGCGCTTCGGCCCGCTTCTGCAGCTCCGGGAAAGAGAGCGTCTGAAGCTGATTCATGTCCACTTCCACGGAGCGAGCTTTGTGAGCTTTGGCTTCTTTCTCCAATTCTCGGCGGTAGAACATCTCCACCTGGGCGCGCAACTGCTCGAGCGAGCCTTCATTCCAAAACACGCAATCCGCGCCGTCAATTTTCTCCTCTGCAGGAGCCTGAGCATGGATCATCCCCTGAGCAACTTCGCGTGAAAAGCCACTGCGCGCCATGAGACGCGTCAGCTGAGTTTCCGGGGTGAGCGCAACAGTGCAAACCAAATCTGCCGGCACATTAATGCCGCTCTTGCTTTCGAAGTAGAGAGGAATATCGGCAAGGAAAGTGTGAATCTCGCCACTTTGCCGAGCCTCGGCCTGGGCCTGCGCACACAACTGGGAAAGTTTCGGATGCACCAATTCCTCCAGTTTAGCCCGTCCTTGCGGGTCGGAGGTCACGATATTGCGCAGAAAGTCCTTGTTCACCGCGCCTTGATCGTCCAACGCTTCCTGTCCGAAAGCGGTCACCAGGTCCCGTGACAAACGACCGCTCTCGTACAGCTCCGCCACCGCCTTATCGCAATCAAACAAAGCAACCCCCTGCCCGCACAAGTCCTGCAGAATCTGCACCACCGTACTCTTGCCGGATGCAATACCACCAGTTACAACGATGACCTTCACAGGGTCATCGTAGCATACGTGCGCTGCATCCGCAAGTCCAAAACAGCAACGAGCTTCAGGAAAAAAGTTGCTGCAAACGCACGCGCAGGGCCTCCAGCCCGGTCTTCATGAGAGCCGAAACGGGAAGGATCTCAATCTTGGGAAAGCGTCGCCGCAGAATTTCCAGATTCGGAGCCGAGGTGGGATCATCCATTTTGTTTGCAACAATCAGCCATGGACGAGAAGCCAGTTCCTCAGAGTACAACTTGATTTCCGTGCGCAGCGTTTGAACAGCCGCCACCGGATCATGCTCCAGACCGGTCATGTCCACCACAAAGAGGAGAACGCGGCAGCGCATAATGTGGCGCAGAAACTCATGCCCCAACCCCTTGTTGCGCGAGGCTCCCTCAATAATGCCCGGGATGTCGGCCACCACGCATCGCGTGTAGCCGTCGAACTCCACCACGCCCACAACCGGTTGCAAGGTGGTGAAGGGGTAGGCCGCCACTTTCGGCGTGGCACGGGAAATAACGGAGAGCAGAGAACTTTTACCGGCATTCGGATAACCAACAAGCCCGGCATCCGCTATGCGCCGCAGTTCCAAAAAAAATACGCCGCTCTCTGCTTCAGTGCCGGGTTCAAAAGTCGTGGGAGCCTGATCCGTAGCAGAACGGAAATGCCAATTGCCCCGACCTCCCTTGCCTCCCCGACAGAGGACAAAACGCTCTCCATGCCTGGTGAGATCGGCAATCTGTTCGGTCTGAACACCATCGCCCTCCTTCTCCATCCATGAAGCCTCTTGCAGTGTGGCGGCGTTGCTGCGGTGCACAATCGTGCCGGGAGGCACCTTGGCGATTACGCTCTTGCCGGATTTGCCGTGCTTGAGCGCATGCATGCCGGGCATGCCGTTACCGGCCACAAGCCTGGGTTCGAAGAAGTACTGCCTCAGATCATCCACACTGTCGCTCACCTCCAGAGTCACACTTCCTCCATCACCTCCATCGCCTCCATCCGGTCCGCCGCGAGGCACAAATTTCTCCCGGCGGAAGCTCGCCAACCCGTCTCCCCCCTTGCCTGCTTTCGCGTAGATTTTAATGTGATCAACAAACATCCTGACCGAGATAAAAAAGACTATTGCTCGCAGAAAATCGGTTTCGGGAGAGGTTCCGGCTCCGGAGTTCCACCGATCATATCGCCCACATCTTTGAAGGTGACGAAAATGAAGAAGGCAAAGAGGAGAAAGATGAAAGCAGTCATAATCCAATCGAGAAAACGCCCGCTCACCGGCTTGCCTCGCAGCATCTCAATCATCCCAAGCGTCACATGCCCGCCGTCCACCACCGGAAGCGGCAGAATGTTGAGTACGGCCAAGTTCACATTGAGCACCACGGCAAACCAGAAAGCCAACCTCCAACCGACACCCTCGCCGACCTCCATCATGTGGTAAATGTAGCTTCCAATGCCGACCGGCCCGGAGAGATGTTCCATTTTCACACTGCTGCCGGGGGCGCATATTTTTTTGAGCGTATCGTACATCCAGCGCAAGCTGAGGTTCACCTGCTCCTGGGGAGAAGGGTGAGTCATGTTGATTTTCGTCAACACATCTTGCCAGGAAATACCGAGAAGAGGAATCGCACCGTGACGACCGACCCAGTTCTCCGGAATGCGCGGGTGAACCGTGACATGCGTCTTTGATTCGTCAGGACCAACCACGAGCAGATCCATGGACTCGCCGGACTTGGCCGCCTCCTGCACTGCTATGGGCGAATAGACAGACTGGCCATTCACAGCGACAATACGCTGTCCCTGCCTGAGTCCGGCAAGGGCTGCGGGAGAATGCGGACTCACTGCGCCGACCACCAAGGGGGCTGCGGGAAGAAAACCCAGACGTCGCATGCCCTGGCGCTGCCACCACTTCTTCTGCGGCAGCTCAAAGCCGGATTCCAAGACGATGGGCTGCTGCACCTCCGGGCGTGCCACGGTGAGACGAATTCGCTCTCCCTCACTCAAAGCGATGAGTTCGCGCACGCCTTCCAAACGCCCCGTCCACTCGGAAACGGGCTTGCCATCCACAGCAAGAATCGTATCGCCCGGGAGAATACCGGCCTTTTGCGCAGGACTGGCAGGCATCACATAACCAACCTGCGGAGGCACAGGTTCCATTTCCGGATTGCCGACCACCCATACCACCACGGCAAAAACGTACGCCAAAAGCAGAGAAAACAAGGGACCTGCGGCAGCGATAATCACCTTGTCGAGCGGTTTAAGCGGTTTGAGATCTTTCGGTACGTCCGCCCGTCCCTCAATGCCCTCCATAGATTCCAACTGGGGAAGAGAAACGAACCCCCCGGCAGGTATCCAGCCTATACCCCACTGAACGCCCCACAACTTCTTTTTCCACAAAGGACGTCCGAACCATATCTGAAAGCGGTCGATGTAAGCTCCGCGCCACTTGCCGGCTAAAAAGTGCCCTACTTCATGCACAAAAATCATGAAGTTGAAGAAGAGGATCACCAGCACGATGAGCCAAGTTGTGTGCCAAACAGCGCTGAGAGTTTCCATCATTATTGAATCGAGTTAGCGTAGTTGGAACGCCGCAAAGCCACACTGCGGCCACGCATCGAGGTACCGGCAAGACGCGTGCCGGAACCGCGCCTGGACCGTGCCGTCCCCGTCGATCGAGTGGAGTCTCCCGTCGGCAGTTTGGCCACCACGGAAGGAGGCACAATGACCGACTTCGCATTCGCACGCTCCGCCTTCATGTAAGTGGACTGCGAACAGCTTTCAATGGCAACCGGCATTCCACGATATACGTAGGAGTACAAATCCTTCACATCTTTGCTGCTCATGCGGATGCAGCCGTAGGACGCCGGACGTCCGATGAAACGCTCTTCGGGAGTTCCATGGATGTAGATATGACGGCTGTGGGAGTTTTTGTTGAAGTCCTCGAGACCCGCCAGCTGGATGACGCGCGTGACGATGGGATCGCGTCCGCTATCCGCCGACACCACTTCACCCGTGGGTCTGCACCCCTTGAAGACCATGCCGTCGGGCTGACCTTCGCCCACCTTTTTGGTCACGGCGTGGATGCCGAGCGGAGTGCGATGGCTGCCGAGACTGCTCCCCATGCCGAACTTGGATGAGCTGATCTTATAATCCTTGACTTTGTACCCGCGATGGAACACCGTGAGTTTTTGGTCGCGAAGAGTAATAGCAACGCCGTCGCGCACAACGGCGCGTGGAGGCGTATCCGGAAGGGGCGCTCTGTGGCGGCATGAGACGCAAGCGACCAAACTGAGAAACAGGCATATTGGCGTGTAGTATCGATGGAGCATACGATCGAATGATGTTAATCGTTCATGAAACAGCGACAGAGCCGCGGCGGCGACGCAGCGTGCCATGAATGGAACGCCAGAGAGAATTGGCGCCCGTGTAGAAAAAGCCCAAGAATGGACTCATCAGGATAAAGTTGACAAGACCCATCAAATTTTGGGTGAGGCCGTAATACAGCGTACCCGCCTCGACGAGCAGGAAAAAGACTCCGAAGAGCAGTTCTATAACGGGCATAAACCAGGATTTAAGAGCCTTGTAGCCCTTGGCCCGTTGATCCACCGATAATGCCGCCTGCGAGGATTCTCCGAACTTCGGCGTGCGTTCAAAAACGGCGGATTTGCTGAAGAGAGCCTCAAGCACGGCCTTGGCGTTGTTCACCCCCATACCCACGCCCAGCCCCATCAGGGGGATAAGCATGAAGAATACCGTCCACCAACGCTTGGGATGCACAATGTACTCTGCCAACACATAAAACATGCACACTGTGACGGTAGCAAAGAAAAAGAGCGTGAAGGTGAGCAGCAGCATGCGCGGGGAATCCCAGCTCCACGCTCCGCTCGGACGCACAATCCCGGTGCAAATAGGCATCACCAATACGCACAGCAGAACGAGTCCCAAATAGGAGAAGTTGCACGTCATGTGCGTGGTGGCCTCTATCTTCGCCTTCAGTGGAATGGGCGCACGCCAGATGGGCAGCAGCATTTTACGACATACTTGGATGCATCCTTTGGTCCAGCGGTATTGCTGGGTCTTGAATCCATCGATATCCTCCGGCAGTTCAGCCGGTGTAGTATAATCGTTGAGATAAACAAAGCGCCAGCCCCTTATCTGAGCGCGATAAGACAGGTCCATATCCTCGGTGATCGTATCGTGCTGCCAGCCGCCCGCATCATCGATAGCGCACTTACGCCACACACCGGCCGTGCCGTTGAAGGTGAAGAAGCGACCGGATCGGTTACGGCAAAGCTGTTCGAGCGCAAAATGCCCATCCAAAAAAACAGATTGCAGACGAGTAAGCAAGTTTTTGCGACGGTTAATATGCCCCCAGCGCGTCTGCACAAGCGCCACCTTCTCATCCGTAAAGTAAGGCATGATGACACGCAAGATGTCCGGTTCCGGACGGAAATCTGCGTCCAAAATGAGCAGAAACTCGCCCCGTGCCGTCTTGTTGGCTTGCTCCAATGCACCGGCTTTGTACCCCGTGCGGTCGGTGCGGTGCAAACACTTGATGTCAAATCCCTGTTCGGAGTAGATCGCCGCCTGCTGCTTGCAAATTTCCCACGTATCGTCAGTGGAGTCATCCAGAATTTGTATCTCAAGCTTGTCCTTCGGATAGTCGATAGCCGTCACCTTTTTGAGCAAACCTTCCACCACATAACGCTCATTAAACATCGGCAGCTGCACCGTCACTACCGGCAGTTCAGCCCATTCGCCCTTCGGCTGCGGCGCATCTTTCCGGTATATTGCATACAAAATGACCATCAGCAATCGGTGCAAACCGAACCCTGACATGCAGACCAGTACCCCGAAGTACGCTGCAAGCCATATCAGATTGAACCAGAAGTGATCTTCCACACCCATGCTACTGTAACAGATTTCCCGGCGACACCTCTGTACGAATCGGTTGCACCCGCATTTCCTGTCGTCTTTTTGCGTCAGTCGGGAAGATATGCTTGACGCGCGCATATAATAAGGTAAACTTAAGTACGAGTCAAGCGTAAAAAGACGAGACAATCGTTCCGCCAACTCAACTACCCGGATATGAAAGCTCGAATCATCACAGTCGGCTTGGCAATATGCCTTGGCAATTTTCCATGCGCGTGGGGACAACAGCCGACGCAAGCGGATCAGCCGACGGAGCAAGCGACGACCGACGGATCCGAGAGCGACAGCACAGAAGAGATTGAAGTTGTAGATGGCACCCCAGACTACGATGAAGGGGAAGAGGCAGAGCAGGTCCGCAAACCCGGAGAGGTTCCGGCAATGTTTCGAGATGATTCGCAATTGGATGAATCCATGATTAATCAGGAGTTGGGTATCAACATCTACACGGCTCCCTCCATCAGTAAGATATTCAACCAGCTGGATAATCTGCCGGCCATACCGGAGGAATACGTCCTGCGTAAGCGCCCGGAAGAATTGTCAACGGAACCGGGACAGTTGGCATTGGAGATGGGCTACCTGATGGCCGACGGTTTCATAGCGGTGCGGAGTGGACACATGAACGACATTAAGCCGATAGCATTGGAACTTGCGCGGTTTGGCAAAGCGTTGGGGGTCGGGGAGCGGATGAATGCCCACTCAGCGAGCTTGCTTGAGAATGCTGAAAAGGGACAGATAGAAGAGTTTAAGAAGAATTTGACCAGCACCCAGGAGGATGTGAATGCCGAACTGGTCTCGCTGAGGGACCCGGATTTGGCTCACCTCATCGCTTTGGGCGGGTGGATCCGCGCTTTGCAAGGAGCAACCGCTGCTATAAGCTCCAAGTTTGACGCCAAACAGGCGGCTGTCGTCTTCTACCCGGACGGTCCGGCCTACTTCAGTGAGATTCTGGAAGGACTCAACCCGAAAACTGCTGAAAAAATGCAGGTGAAACGTATGGCGGAGTTGCTCGGAACCCTCACTAAAGCCATGACCCTTCCGGATGACACCTTGCCCACGCCTGAGCAAGTGGATATTCTTCGCAACGTAATTCAGCAGCTCACGGATGCTGCAGCACGCGTTGAAAAATAAGACATAAGGTCGCGCAAGCGTACCGGATCAGCGCAGAAAAGCGAGACACGCAGGGATTTGTAACGCCAGAGCGACCTGCACTCAACGCCGCTTTTTTTGCCACATCCGTCCGCAGCTTCCGGAATCTTGCTGTGCCCCGGCTCTGCAGTTTCCGCGCACATGGCGCATTCGCTCTCCAACCCGCGTATGTAACAGTCAAATGCATTTGCACGGACTCCGGGCTTGAAATGAAGTCTGAATTGTTGTAGAATAGGATCCTGAAGAGGGCAAACTCATGATCTCAGTTTACATCACCCACAGCACCGGCGAAACAACTGTGTACCAATTTGCATTGGCTGAGGGTGTGCAGTTCCGCATCGGACGTGATACTTCCTGCGAAATCTCGCTCCCGGAAGAAACTTACCTTTCGCGTGTCCATTGCTACATATCATACACAAACGGACAGCTCATCATCCAGGACAATCAGTCAAGCAACGGGGTTTTCCTAGACGAGCAGCGCATCGCCTCTGATTTTCTGGTGATGAATCAACCCTACCGCATGGGCACCTGCACGATGGTGGTAAAAGAAGACGAATCAACGGATGAGGAGATGGCAACCTACCCGCAGCCTGCCGCCTATCCTCAGCCGGAAAGCTACCCGCAGCCCTCTGCTTACCCTGCACCAACTCAAGCCTACCCGCAGACTGCTGCCTACCCGCAACCGGAAGGTTACCCACAGCCCGAGTCTTATCCCCAGCCGCAAATCTACCCCCAAGCAGCCGCCTACCCTCAACCGGAAAGCTACCCGCAGCCTGAGTCTTATCCCCAACCGCAAAGCTATCCCCAAGCAGCCGCCTACCCTCAACCGGAGAACTACCCGCAGACTGCTGCCTACCCTCAGCCGCAAAGCTACCCGCAACCTGAGTCTTATCCCCAGCCGCAAAGCTATCCCCAAGCAGCCGCCTACCCTCAACCGGAGAACTACCCGCAGACTGCTGCCTACCCTCAACCGCAAAGCTACCCGCAACCTGAGTCTTATCCCCAGCCGCAAAGCTATCCCCAAGCAGCCGCCTACCCTCAACCGGAGAACTACCCGCAGACTGCTGCCTACCCTCAGCCGGGAAGCTACCCGCAACCTGAGTCTTATCCCCAGCCGCAAAGCTATCCCCAGGCGGACGCCTACCCTCAACCGGAGAACTACCCGCAGCCTGCTGCCTACCCTCAGCCGGGAAGCTACCCGCAGCCCGAGTCTTATCCCCAGCCGCAAAGCTATCCCCAGGCGGTCGACTATCCCCAATCGGAGAACAATCCGCAGCCTGCCGCCTACCCGCAACCGGAAGGCTACCCGCAGCCCGAGTCTTATCCGCAGCCGCAAAGCTATCCCCAGGCGGTCGACTATCCTCAACAGGAGAACGATCCGCAGCCTGCCGCCTACCCGCAACCGGAAGGCTACCCGCAGCCTGAGTCTTATCCCTCACCGGAGTCGCAAGTCGATCCGCAACCGGAATTCGCTTCACCTCCTGAACAAGTCGCAACGCCGGAACCGGAAACGCCTCCCTCCCCGGTTGTCCTTGAGGAAATGCTCGCGAGTGAATTGGCTGCTGAAAAGAAGGTTGATTTGCGCGGGAAACTCTCCGACGTTTTGTCCGTTAGCAAAGGTAAGCTCAAAAAATGGACTTCCGGATTCCATAAAGACAGAACGCACGATCAACCTGCCCCCACTGAGGGGGTGGCCCCTGCACAACATACCGACCCGGAGCCAGCGTCAGCAGCGGCGGTTGAGTCATCCCCGGTAATCGACGAGCCGACGGAACAGACGATGGAGACTGCCGAGAATGCAACGGCTCCGGATGCTCAACCGACCGTCGTAACTTCAGCGCCGGAAGAACAGGTTGACAAACCAATCTCAGGAGAGCGGACCTCCGCCGTCTCCGACGCTCAAGAGCAAGACAAGGCGAAAAAGAAGACGCCTTCCAAGTCAGCGGACGAGAGTAAGTCAAAGGTGGTGGTACACAAGCGCAAGGGGAAAAAGTCCTCCACGCCGGAGTTGCAAGTAGCTGGCGTACCCGGTCTTCTGCTTGATTTGCCCGGGGATTTCGAAATTCTGCTGCGTGTTACGACGACGTCTTTGCGCTGGGAGGAGGGCGCACCCCTGCGTTTTTGCGTGAAAACAACAAAAGACTGCCGAATCTATATGGTGGCGCACGATTGTGATGGCGGAGCAGAAATCATCTTGCCCGGGCAGGATGATACAGACAACATGGTTTTTTCTTCCGTAGAAGCAAAGTTCCCCAGTGCAGGACATGAGAAGTACCACATGGTAGTAGAACCTCCTTTTGGCGCAGAATCTATTGTTCTGGTAGCTTTCGGCGCCACTTCAAAATGCGACTTCATTAAAGAGCTGCGTGAAAAAGTTGCCCACCACACCCGGGGACAACGCCTCGGCGAGCTGGAACGGACAGCCATCCAAGCCTTCCGTGCCAAGCACGCCAAGTTGCGCGACATCCCGTGGTCAAGCGCTGTGCTCAACATCACCACCGTCCCTGCTTCCCCTCAACCTGACGCAAACGCCTGATCGACCGGGAGACCGCTGCACTGATCAAATGCGACGATCCTTCAAAAGGGATAAGTCAGCGGATTCCGGAAGCTCCGCAAGTTTGATGTGACCGCTGTTTCCCCGGACAATGCGGACGCTGTTTTTCGGCACGCGCAGCAGCTCCGCCAAGTACAGCTCGATGGCTTTATTAGCGCGACCGTCAATGGGAGGAGCAGCAATTTTGAGCTTGAGAACGCGTCCGATGCCGGGATACTGCTCTTCCCAGCCGAGCAACTCGTTGCGACGTGCACCCGGAGTCACTTTCAGGGCAATTTTCATGAGTTGTTCTGCTGTGAGTCAAGCAACGCTGCCACCACAGGCAAACGTTGCAGCGTTTTGCCACAGGCCGCAGCATCATCTTGCGTGGGCAAATCGCGCGCAGTGTGTACCCCTTCGGTCAGAAGGAAAGGAAGCAGCAACACCCGCCGCGCTTCCATGCCGCGCAGCACGTCGCGAGCATCCGGCAATTGATTGTTGAAGTAACCCAGTTTCACCTCGGAACCCGGCGGCAGCAGTTCACGCAAGCGACGGCAAAAAAGCGCTGGTTCCGGCGGCGGCTCTGTCAACTCAGACCCGTGCGCCACCACCAGCACGCCGCTGTCCGGTGTGAGAAGCGGTTGCAAACGTGCAGCAGCAGCCTGCGCCAACCAGGGAGAAGCCCCAAGAACCGGTTGAAAATAAAATCTGGGCAGACTCTTCGCGTCGGCGTAAGCTTTTTGAAGCATGCGCTCCAATTTCTCACCACTGGAGCGGCCGCTGAGCATGAACATGGGGTACACCAAGATGGGAGAGCCCACGGGCGGCATGTCGCAGGAGCTTATATGGTGCAGATGACAGCGATACACGCGCCTCGGAGGCATCGCTACTCCCGGAGGGTCAAGCTGCATGCCCTTTTCATTATAGCTTACAATGAGATAGGCTCGCCGCCAACGACGATGCGCCGCGTAAACAAGAAATGCCGCAGCCGCCAGAGCCAATTGCGAAAGGAAAAAGTGAGCGTAAATGAGATGCCGCAGATGATCGGCGCGCGCGACATCCCGTACGTCGCCCATCCTGAGTCCGCATGCCACGGCCCCAACAACGGCCGCGATAAAGACAACTGCGCACAGCAGCATCCACAGTCCACCTCGGTTAGCACGCGCGCTCATGGACGAACTACACGGAGGCGTCTGTCTGCGCCGCCGCCTGCACCTCGCGCACGAGAGTGTTGCGGCGATCGCACATATAGACTACCGGCGCGGCGATGTAGATGGAAGAGTAAGTGCCCACCAGAATGCCCAGAAGCATCGTAATGGAGAAGTCGCGCATAGCCGGCCCGCCCAGTGCGATGAGCGCCACCAGCACCGCCAGCGTGGAGAGCGAGGTGAGCAGCGTACGTGGCAGGGTGGAACTGATGGATTCGTTGATAATATCCTTGAGATCCTCCTTCGGCTCAGCATAGCGCAAGCGTTCACGGATACGGTCGAATATCACGATGGTGTCGTTGATGGAATAGCCGGCCACGGTGAGGAAAGCGCCGATATGAATAATGCTCAGCTCCGTACCCATCAGGATGACCAATCCCAAAATCGCCAGCACGTCGTGCGCGGTAGAAACGAGCGCGCCCACGGCGAAACTCCATTCAAAGCGCACGGCCAAGTAGATGGTGATACCAACCAAACCTGCCAGCAGCGCCCAAATGGCAGTTCGGAAGAAAGTGGAACCCAGCGAAGCGCTCACCTCATCCACTGAGGGCATGGGAATAGTTTGCATGCCGGGCACCTCCTCGCGCAGGGTGCGGTCAATCAAAGCCGCTTCATCCTTGGTGGCGCAGCGAATCTTGATATTGCGGTCGGAACCGGCGTTGTTGAACTCTTGCACGGTGGGAAGCTTGGAAAGTTTCATGCCCATCACCGTATTCTCCACCTCTTTGTAATTCACGTTGGAATCAGTGGGCAACACGTAGGTAACAGTGGAGCCTCCCGTGAAGTCAATGCCCAACGCAGCATCCCGCTTCACCAGCACGCCGTAAAGCAAAGAACCCGCAATAATCGTCAGCGAGCAGGCAAGCGCCACTTTGCGCCATCTCATGAAGTCAAACGATTTGCCTTGGAACGGGGCGCGGCTGAATGTGAACTCGCGCAACATGCCGGTGTGCTCTGCCCAGAAAAAGAGTACGCGAGTGACCACGACAGCGCCGATGAGCGAGGTGATAATGCCCACGCTGGTGGTCACGGCAAACCCCTTGATGGAGCCGCTGGCCAGCCAGAAGAGAATGACGGCCGTGATGAGCGAAGTGATGTTGGAGTCCCAAATAGCGGAGAAGGCTTTGTCATACGCCAAACGCAAACTCACCAGGAAAGGACGTCCGGCGGTCCTTTCCTCGCGCATGCGCTCGTAGATGAGCACATTGGCGTCCACCGCCATGCCCATGGTCAACACAATACCGGCGATGCCCGGCAGCGTAAGCACAAACCCGAACAGACTCATGAGTCCCACCAGCGTGGTGGCATTGAGCGCAAGACCTGCCATGGCCACAATGCCCGCTGTTCTGTAATACCAATAACAGAACACAAACACCGCAAGCAGCCCTACGATGCCGGCAAAGGCTCCCTGTTCCAACGCGCTTTGCCCCAACTGAGCGCTCACATCCTTGCGGCCCTCCACTTTCAAGTCGCTGGAGAGAGGATTCGCCAGCGCCTTGGACACGTCCTCGGCCTCCCCCTTGGCGACAAGGCCGGAAATCTGGAACTCCTTGTGCAGAGTATCTTGAACTACCGGTGCGCACTTGACTTGACCATTGAGCACCACGGCCAACCGATCACGCCCCTTCGTCATCTTCCCGGTGAGGCGTCCCATGCGACCCGCCCCTGCACGGTTGAGAACCACCGCAACGTAGCCGCGACGCGAATAATCAGGATGAGCCGAGGACACCTCTTTGCCGGTGATATACACATCCTGCTGCATGGCGGCATGCGGCTTCTGCAGCACAAAGAAACGCAGCTGCTGATTGCCGTTGGCGTCGGTGACAGGCTCCCCGGTTTCGTCGTCCACCACGGGACTGGGCAGTATCTGGTAATCGTTCAAGCCTAATTTGGCAGGAATTCGCAGCGTCGGCATACGCTTCGTGTTGTCACCGGCTTTTTGAGCTGCCAGGCAGGCGTTGCGATTGTTAATATAGGTCTCAAAATCCACCAAAGGCTTGCCGGTGGCAGAATCAATGCTCATCATTTGAGCGATGAGCCTCTCGCTGTCCGGATGCACAGCCAGCAACTCCAGCTTAGCCATACGCGTGAGCATGTTCACCATCGCGTCAAGCTTTTCCTTGTTGGCCTTTTCGTCCTTTGTATCCTGTTGGGGAATCTGAATGAGAATTTTGTTGTTGGTGTGGATAATCTGCACCTCACTCGTGCCGGTGGAGTTCAGACGTTCTTCCAAAATATTGCAGGCCTGCTGCATATCTTCCTCAGTCGGCGGCGTTGGCATGCCGGTCTGGTCATCCAACTTCGGCTGCACCTCCAGCGTAAGTTCCACCCCGCCGCGAATATCTATGCCGTAGTGCATCCCGTTCACAAAAAGCGACATGATCGAAAAACTCGCCAGCCCTACGATGAAGAAGCTCCCTGCATTTCTCTTCATCTTGTCGTTCTCTGATGCCATGTACCAAAAAAACAGCACCAACAACAAAATACCGGTCGCAAAGTAGAATATCGGCGATTGAGTTATTTGATATAAAAATGAAAGCATGAGACGACTAAACCTTGTGAACGCGCGCTATTCTGCCAGTTTTGCAACATAAGGTCAAGCAAAATGCAGAAACCAAACTCATCCCGCAATCGGACAAAAATGCAAGCACCGAAAAGGAAAGAAGCAAGCAAGAAGATGATCGCTTGGACAGGAATCGTGCATCACTGTACCGCCAAGCGAGGAGGGCGATTTCAATGCTCAACAATACCTGATTTTTACGAGTTTTAACTCAAGGAGCCAAATTCTGCGGTAATCACGCCCCTTGCTCAGGAGGTGATTCCTTTGACTGAGGTGGCAACTGATCCAGCAAATCTTGATAACTCGCAACCTTATGGTACTTGACTTTGTTCGTCGAGATGGAATTGAATAATTTTTGGCTCTGTCCTATCACAGGATTGAAAAATACAAAGGTGAACAACTCGCTAAATAATGACGTTTGATCAGGGTTATCGTTTGTCGATCATAGCTTCGCTCATGAGAAGCCGAACAGGAAGCGCCCGATGTCACTCGTTGACCATGGTGCAGGGGGTGTGGACTTCCTCCATGATCTTAGCAACTCTGACCCATGAAATCTTACCTATGATTGATTCCCCAAAAATCAACCCTGTAATAGGACAGAGCCAAGTTTTATGGATTTGCCCAAAGATCGCCCATCTCCGCCATGATCATGTTCGCTGCCCTCGAATTCCATTTTCTTGGGACGGACGTGGTCTTTTTCGGGATTTTTTGAGAAAAGGCTTGCATCGACTGAAAAAAAAGGGTAATATCCGCGCGCTTCTTGATGGAAGGACGACAATAATCCGGCGTAGCTCAGCGGAAGAGCGGGTGACTGTTAATCACTAGGTCGTTGGTTCGAACCCAACCGCCGGAGTCTTCGGAGCCCTGCGCGACGTCGTGCAGGGCTTTTTATGCGAATTCGAAACGGTGTTGGATGAGCACGTGGAAATGGTCTCCGGCCCCAGGAACTCGCAACAGGTGGGACTGGGCAGCATCCTGCACATCGGCGCAGGGGAGCAGGTACTCCCTCTGCGTGATCATTTGAACTGCATCACCGCTGTTGCGCTCCGCCAGCTCGCGCAGATCGGAAAAATTAACATCGGCTGTGATATCGCATTTCCCTGCCAAGGGAGGGAGATCCTCCGCCTCCAGCATCACGTGGGCCTTATATCCGCGCAAAGTTCCAAGAGGGCGGCGGTAGTACAGATCGTCCACCTCGTTTCCATAGTCAATGGTCACAAATACGCCACTGCGCCAAAGCGGTTGCCAGGACAGGTACCACTTGCGGTAACTCTCATGAACCTCGATGATTTGCCCCTCCCCCGACCAGTGAGCAAAAGCCGTGGATGGCGGGAGCTGTGGACAAGAGCGAGGCATCTGAATGACTCGTCCCCCTTCTGCGACAGTCCAACCGAGCTCCTGCCATGAGTCATTGGAATAGATGAAGCGCCGAACAGGAAAAGCGTCCACCAACTCATTGCAGAAGATGAAGGCGTGACCTCCGGCACGGCGAAGTGCGCGCGACATTTCCGGGTACACGCGCAGAAAATTTCCGCAGGCCAACATCTGCAACTCCCGCAAGGAGGAGGAGCGTTCCACGATATAGTAGCGCATGCGGAGACGTTCCCACAGACTTAAAACGCGGCGGATGGACAGCGCCAAGCTCGCGTTCCCGCCGCCTACTTCGATGATGGGCAGATTTCTCCCGTATTCGCGGCATGCCTCCCGCCAGTGATTTGCCACGCGTTTTGCCAGCAAATCGCTCATCGTGGCCGAGGTGGAAAAATCTCCTCTGAGGCCAATCTCGTGCATGTTGCGGCTGTAGTAGCCTTCGTCCTCATCGTACAGCGCCAACTCCATGAATTGCTCATGGGGCATCCAATTATCCTGAGCAAGTATGTGCGGAACGATATTCACGGGCGAGAGAACGATTCTCACTGAGAGAGCTCGAGCATGCGCTCCAGAGGCTTGAGAGCGCGCAAACGCAAATCCTCCGGCAGGCTTACCACGGGACTCATATCTCGCAGACAATTGCGAAGCTTCTCAAGCGTATTGAGTTTCATGTACTCGCACTCCGCGCAGCCGCACGGCTCAATCACCACCGGGATGAACAGCTTTTCCGGGACCAGCTTGCGCAAGCGATGCAGTATCCCCGTCTCCGTGACGATGATGAATTGCTTTGCAGCACTTTTCCGGCAATAACCGATCATTTTTTCCGTCGAGCATATGCAATCCGCGAGCGCTCGCACGACTTCGCGGCATTCCGGATGGCACACCACTTCTGCGTCCGGATGCTGCTGCTTGGCCCGCATAATCTGGTCGTGCGTGAAACGTTGATGCACGTGGCAGGAGCCCTTCCAAAGCGTCATCTCGCGTCCGGTCTTTTGTGCAGTCCAAGCGCCCAGATTTTCATCCGGGACGAAGAGAATCGGGCGATCCTTCGGAGCAGCGGCCACAATTTGCTGAGAGTTTCCGCTTGTCACGATGACGTCTGCCAAGGCTTTAACGCCAATGGAGCAATTAATGTAAGCTATTACGTAGTAGTTTTTCTCCCTGTTCGATTCCAGGAAAGAGGCCAACTCAGACGCAGGGCAGCCGGATTCCAGCGAACAACTCGCAGCCGCATCCGGAAGCAGCACTGTGCGGGTTGGGTTGAGTATGCAGGCGGTTTCCGCCATAAAATGCACCCCGCAAAATACAATCACATCGCACTGCGTTTGTTGCGCTGCCCGCGCCAACGCCAGAGAATCCCCCACGAAGTCGGCCGCGTCCTGAATCTCCGGTCGCTGATAACTGTGTGCCAGGACAACCGCGTTCCGTTCCTCCTTGAGCCGAGCGATTTCCGCTGTCAATCCCACATCCTGCATAGGGTCAGACTACCACTCCTGCCGGATATAGTCAACGCATTTTTCACAGAGGAAGATCACCCTCAGGTGCATGCCACACATCATCATTGCGCTGTGCGTCGGAACCCGGCATATCGTCGGATGTGTTCGTGCTCGTCTTATTGGCGTCGGTGTCCACGACCGGTCCGCGCGCTGCCGGAGCATAGTCTTTCTCGGTCGGCTTCTCCCCGGTCGGCAATATGGGGCGCAACCTCGCGTTGGTCGAAGTCGATGCAGGCGGGGCGGCGCCATCCGTTGTAAAGTCAGAGGTGTCCACCAAGTCCACATCTCCCAAGGCATACAACGCAATTGTGGGCAAATGATCTCTGATCAGCTCACTTACCGGAAATGATGCAGCGCCGTCCGGGGTGCGCACACTGATCCTCTTGCCCTGCACGCGCGATATTGTTGCGTTAGCATACACACGCCCACGCCTTGTAGATATATTTCCTACCGGCAACCCGGGAAGCAGGCCGCGCGCCACACTGCGACTCTCTTTGTCTGCCTGGCGAATTTCGTGCTGCAAGGCCAACACTTTGTTCTGCTGTTCCGAGATGGAGGCTCGCAGTTGAGCGCTTTTTGCCGACGACTCAGAGAGCTGACGCTCCAAGTGAGTAAGCATCCTCCTCATGCGCAACTGCTCGTCAGCGCGATTCGCAGCGTCCTGCAGTTCCTCCCGCTGCGCGCAAAGTTCTATGCACTGCTTTTGAGTGAGCTCCATCATTGTAGGCACACGGTACTTGTCCCACTGCTTCTTGATATAGCGCCCGCCGATGCCGAGTACAGCCACTACCGAAAGCACCAGCAGGGCATCCAACGCTATCCCCTGCCACTTCCTGAGCTTCTTCTCCTTTTCGGCTGCATTCTCCTTCAGGGCCTCCTGCGGCTCCTCCGTCCTCTGCTCTTTTCCGCGAGCCACGCCATCTTCCTCTGCCCCATCGGCGGGCTTGTCATGGGACAGAAGATCACTCACCGTTATGGGTGGCATCTCCGACGTTTCCTCAGGCTTGTTTGATGAAAGACTCATTGTGCACTTTGAATTGTCGAAACGACTCGATTTTGCAGCTCGCGAAAACTCTCACGAAACGATTCCAAACGCCCCTCCAATTCGATACGCCGCATGCGAACCTCCGTCTCCTGGGTCTTCAGCTCCTTGAGGACTTCATAAGCCTGCACCACTTCCTTATTGCGCGCGTCGATTTGCTCTTGCAAATGCGGATCATCCTCCCCCGCTCGGCGTATCGTATTTCTCATCTCCGCTATGTCCTGACGCAGCTGCGCATTGCGTCGCTGCAACTCCGTGAGCTTGTCAATATCCGTCCCCTGAGGTTTGCAACCAGGTGCAAGCAGCAACGCCGACAACACACAAACCCACGCTATGAAAAACTCTTTCACGCGCCCATTTTGCCCTAATTTACCTCACACGTCAAGGCAATTACACTTTGCGACAGGGCAAATGCATTAGGAAATGCATTTGCCTACGTGCGATGTGTGATTTGAAGAATTCGCGCGCGTTGCGCGGAGGAACCCTGGCAAATAAAAGGTTCTAAAAAATGAGATGGGAGACGATGAGCTTCAAAAGAGCCAGTGCAAAAGCACGTTGCAGCAGCTCTCTGCTCTCCGCAGAAGCCTTAATGGCACCTGTTGCCAACCGGCCGGACTACCGTAATAGATCGATCACATCAACATTCGTCGCCCCGGACAGCTGCTCACACAATTTCGCCGAAGCCCCTGATTCTCCAAAGCTTTCATCGTACTCCCTCCAGCACCTGAGAAACCAAGTTTTATCCTTCTCATCCTTCGGCTCCTCGGGTGCATCACTCCTAGTCATGGCAAATCACAAAACCTCTTTAGACTTGCCGATGGCAGCGTTACTTTTGGAAGCTGTGGAGTAGCACGCGTAATTACCGCCAGTCAGCTGCACGTTCCCTCGCGATACGAGCCCAACCGCACGCCTCAACGCTTCGGCTCGAGCTGCGCGGAACCGCTCCGCATATTCACTCGCCGGAGTGACGCGCGGTACTCGGAACAGCTCTCGCAGGCTATTGAACATCTCCTCTGTGCTTCCGTCAATAAGGCACGTCCCGTCTTCCGTACCATTACTCTCCCGCAAGGAAAGCGACACAGACGTCGCGTGCCATAACGCCCTCCCTGTAGCAGGTGCCACCATCCTTGTCAAGCACAAAGCAGCTGCGTTCGCCGTCCCGAATGTTTATCTGCTTGCAAATTGAGCGTTTCTCTGCTAAAAGTATCGCACAACCCGCTGCAACTGGGCATTCCTGCTCCCATGAGCTTTCCTTTTTTCAGCAAACTGCGTCACCACAAACAACACCTGCGCCTCATCAAAGACGACCTGAGGAAGGTGAGGGAGACAATTGCCGCTCAGGTGAAGGGATTTTGTCCGCATGTGCAAACGTACATGGAGCAAGTTTGCACGGGGCGCGGCAAAATGATACGTCCCGGACTGGCCTTGCTGACGGCAGCCGCTACCGGAGGCGTCAAGGAGGAGCACATTTCTTTTGCGGCATTGCTGGAGATGCTTCACATGGCTTCGCTCATTCATGACGACGTGTTGGATAAGGCTGAGGTGCGCCGGGATCGTCCCACGCCGAACGCTCTGTGGGGGAATGAATTGGCGGTGCTGCTGGGCGACACGCTTTTGGCGCAGGCTATGGTACTCGGAACGCGTATCGGGGATTTGCGCTTCAATCAGCGCATGGCAACAGCCACGCGCGACCTGTGTGAAGGGGAAGTGGAGCAGTCCACGCGTCTGTGGGATGCGAGTATGACGCGCGCGGAGTACTACGAAATCGTGCGGAAAAAGACCGCCACTCTCTTCGCCATGGCCATGAGCGGCGCGGCCATGCTGCAGGGGCTGGAGGACGACATCGTGGAGCACCTCAACCGCATGGGAACATTGTTGGGCGTTTCTTACCAGATTTACGATGATTGTCTGGATCTGCTCGGGGTGGATCAGCAAGCGGGCAAGACCCTGGGCACCGACGTACAAAAAGGAAAGCTCACCCTGCCGATTCTCTTTCTTTCGGAGGCGGATAACGAAGACATTGCCGCTGAAGTGCGCGATGCCGTAGAAAACCGAAGAGGCTTCGACTTGCAACGTTTGCGCCGGACGGAGAGCTTTCACGTGGCGCTGCAGCTCTCGGCGAATGAAGCGCTCTCGCGCAATGAGGAGGCTCGCGAGGCGTTGTGGCGCCTGCCGGAAAGTCCGGCTCGCACGGCCTTGGCAGAAACGACCTACCGTTTGGATGAAATGTTGCAGGATTGCTGCAACGGAACACTGATATGCTCATGACAACAACCGAGAGATGCGCATTACGCCCGGAAATGATGCTCCCTAAGCTACCGAAGTCGGCAGAGGAACTTTGGGAGAAAACGCTGGCCAACGCTTGGGAAGAAGCCGGCAGAGAACCGCGCCTGGCCGGCATGCTTGAGGAGATTGTACTTTCACGATCTGAACTGCAAGACGCCATTGCGGTGCGCTTAGCACAGCGACTTGCGTGCCCGTATTTCACCCGCGAGGAATGGGAGGCTCTCTTTACGGCTGAGCTGGACAAATGCCCGCAGCTCGCAGCATGCATGACCGCAGACCTGCACGCCGTCGTCCACCGCGACCCCGCCAGCCACTCCCCGCTCAACCCGTTGCTTTTCTTTAAAGGATTTCACGCTCTGTGCGCCTACCGTTTTGCGCACGCGCTCTGGAAACAGGAGCGACAGCTCCCCGCGCTTCTGCTGCAAAGCCTTGCCAGCGAGGTCTTCGGCATTGACATTCACCCGGCAGCACAAATAGGCTGCGGCATCATGCTCGACCACGGTACGGGCATCGTCATCGGTGAAACTGCCATTGTGGAGAACAATGTTTCCATGCTGCACGAGGTCACGCTCGGCGGCACCGGCAAGGAGTTTTGCGACCGTCACCCGGTTGTTCGCACGGGGGTCATGATAGGTGCGGGAGCAAAAGTGCTGGGACGTGTCGAAATCGGCGAAGGTGCGAAAATCGCCGCCTCATCCGTGGTGCTGGATGATGTGAGTCCGCACACAACCGTGGCCGGAGTTCCCGCCGTCGTCGTGGGTGCAACCGTTGAAGACGAGCCTGCTCTCTGCATGCAGCAGAGTATTCGTTAAACATCCGCGCCGCCATGCTTCGGGAGCTTCACTTGCGCTTGCCCCTGCCGCAGGCTGACTCCCGCGATGCCCGTCTGCGCGCTGCCGCTCGCGAACTGCACTTGCCTCTGCACCGCATCCGGGGACTGCGCCTACTCAAGCAGAGTATCGATGCACGCCAGCGCGTCATTTGCAAACAACTGCACTGCCTCGTTGCCGTGGACGAGCCGCTTCCCCCTCCCCCGCCGTTGCCGACGGCTCCCCCGCCACTCCCCGCAGGATCGCCGCGCATCCTCATCATCGGCGCCGGACCGGCGGGGTTGTTCGCAGCTCTGCGTTGCATAGAACTCGGGACATGCCCGGTGATTCTGGAGCGAGGCAAGGACGTGTCGTCCCGCCGCTTTGATCTGCGCCCCATCAATTGTGAAGGCGTTGTTCCGCCTGATTCCAACTACTGCTTCGGCGAGGGCGGCGCCGGGGCCTTCTCCGACGGCAAGCTCTACACCCGCGCCACCAAACGCGGAGACGTGTCGCAAATCTACCGCTACTTCGTCGCGCACGGCGCTGATCCTTCCATCCTCACCGACTCGCATCCCCATATCGGCTCCGACAAGTTGCCGCGCATCATTCAGTCCATCCGCCGCTCCATTCTCAACGCCGGCGGAGAAATACACTTCAACACGCGCGTTTGCAGCTTGCTGCGCAGTGCGGATCGACGCCGCGCGGTAGGAGCGATCAGCGCTGACGGACGCGAATGGCTCGCCGAGAGCGTCATCCTGGCCACCGGGCATAGCGCACGGGACATCTACCGCATGCTGGCGGCGGAAGGGCTGCTCATGGAGCGCAAAACGTTTGCCGTCGGCGTGCGCATCGAACACCCCCAGGCGCTCATCGATGCTGCTCAATACCACCTGAAGCGAGGACAAATTCGCCCCGATTTCCTGCCCGCCGCACGCTACTCGCTCGCCACCACCATTCGCGACCGGGGCGTTCATTCGTTCTGCATGTGCCCCGGCGGGTTCATCGTACCGACAGCGACGGAAGGCGACGAAGTCGTCGTCAATGGCATGTCCCTTTCGCGACGCAATTCCCCCTTCGCAAACTCCGGCTTCGTGGTGACCGTAACGCCGGAGGACACCGATGACCTGGCCCCTGAGTTCGGCGCGCTCTCCGGCATCGCCTGGCAAAAGCGGCTTGAACAAGCGTGCGCCCGAGCAGGCGGCGGCGGCATGAAGGCGCCGGCTCAACGCGTCTCCGACTTTTTAGCGCACCGCGCCTCCGACTCTCTGCGCAAGAGCAACTACCGCCCGGGACTGACCCCCTTTGACCTCCGCGAGCTGCTGCCGCGCGGCATCTGCGAACGCATGGACGAGGCTCTGCGACTCTTCGAGCGAAACATCCCCGGCTTCACCGGTGAAGACGGTCTCCTCATCGGCACGGAAACCCGCACGAGTTCACCGGTGCGCATTCCCCGCGACAGCGACTCCCTGCAACACCCGCAACTCGCAGGACTCTTTCCTTGCGCCGAGGGTGCAGGCTATGCCGGCGGAATTATATCGGCCGCCATGGACGGACGTCTGTGCGCCGAAGCCGCAGTAAACTCAAAAAAACTATAAGTAACTGCTTACCGGCCCAGGAAGAAACGAAGCGCTTTTTGCTTCCACTCATTGATGGGAGCATAGCGAAAGGGAAAATCAAGGAAGGTGAAGCGACGCAATGTCCCTTTGGCGTGGGAAAACGTGTTGAAGCCGGTAGCGCCGTGGTAGGCTCCCATGCCGCTCTGCCCCACCCCGCCAAAGGGAAGATTGGGCACTGCGAGGTGCATGATGGTATCGTTGATACAGACTCCGCCGGAAGAGATGGAAGTGAGCAAACGCTGCTCGGTGCGGCGATCGGATGTGAAAATGTAGCAGGCCAAAGGCTTGGGACGCGCTTGAACAAAATGTTCGACTTCGTCCAGAGAATCAAAGGACATCATGGGCAGGATCGGACCGAAAATTTCCTCTTGCATGCAAGGAGAAGAGTCCGGATCCACATCATCCAGAAGCGTGGGTTCAATACGCAGGGTTTCGGCGTTCACCGCTCCGCCGAAGCAAATGCGCGCTCCCTGCAACAGGCCTTGCAAGCGCCGGAAGTGCCGTTCGTTCACGATATGCGCAAAGTTCAAATTGTCCGCCGGGCGCTCGCCAAACATCTCGCGAACAGCGATGGCATACTCAGCGGCAAACTGCTCCTTCACACGGCGATGGATGAGCAGGTAATCCGGCGCCACGCAAGTCTGTCCGGCGTTGAGAGTTTTGCCGAATGCAATGCGGCGAGCGGCAAGGGGGATGTTGGCCGTGTCGTCCACGATGCATGGGCTCTTGCCCCCCAACTCAAGAGTGACAGGCACGAGATTGGCTGCGGCAGCCTGCATCACCTGCTTTCCCACATTCGGACTGCCGGTGAAGAACATGGTATCGAAGGGAAGCGCGAGGAGCTGCGCTGCCGTATCCGTGCCGCCGCCGACCACGGTGACGTACTCCTGCGGGAAAACGTCGGACAGCAGTTCGGTGAGCGCAGCGGCCGTATGAGGAGCGTTGCGTGAAAAGCGCAAAACACAGCAATTCCCCGCAGCCAAGGCAGAGATGAGCGGATCGATGCTCAACAGCATGGGGTAATTCCACGGGCTGATAATAAGAGCCACTCCGTACGGCTCCGGAATAATGCGCGCCGAAGCCGGAAATTGTGCCAGTGGGACGCTCACCCGCTTGGGAGCCGCCCAACGTCGCAGATGGTTGATTGCCTCGCGCACAGAACTCAGGCACAGCCCGATCTCGCACATGTATGATTCCGCCGCAGATTTACCCAAGTCGGCATGCAGCGCGTCTGCGAGCTGTTTTTCGCGTTCGCGCATGGCCTGCTGCAAGCGCTTGAGAGCATCGCGACGGAAAGCGAGAGGTCGCGTGGCCCCGCTCATAAAAAATCGTCGTTGCTTTTCGAGGATATTCTGCATGATTTTTGGATGGTTGAGACAACTTTCAGAACACGCGGCGCAACAACTCGTAAACTTGCTGCTCCGACATGGCGCGCGGGTTCACAATGATGGCGCCGTCATTGACCGCCGTTTTGGCAACACGGGGGAGCTCCTGTTCCGTCACTCCGACTTCCGAGAGACGCAGCGGTATGCCGACGAGTTGATGCAGACGCTCCAGTAAATCCGCCACGGTTTGCACCATGGCCTCCCCCCGCTGATCAGCCGGCGTGGCGGCAGCTCTCTCCCAACCCGCCATGTCCGGGAGCAATCTTGCATAATCCTCTGCAGCGACGGGTAAGTTGTAGCGCAACACGTGAGGCAGCAAAATGCCCATAGCTTCAGCATGAGGCACATGACATACTCCCCCCAGCGCATGCCCGACAGCATGCACCGCACCCACCATGGAGTTGGAAAAAGCGATGCCCGCCATCGTGGCCGCCATGGCCATGTTCAGACGGGCCTCGGCGTCTGCTCCGTGCTGCACCGCCCTCACGATGTTAGCAGAAATGAGACGAATGGCCGCGCAGCAGTACGCTGAACTCAGCGGATTGCTCTGGAGGCAGGTGGCTGCTTCAATAGCATGGCACAGGGCGTCAATGCCGGTCGATGCCGTGGCGCGCGCGGGAAGCCTCAACGTCATACGCGCGTCCAACACAGCCACATCCGGCTCCACGAAGGGGGAAAGAAATTCCATCTTGACCCCCTGCTCTTCATTCCGGATCACCGCCACGCCCGTGCACTCCGAACCGGTGCCGGCAGTGGTGGGAATGACGATGAAAGGAACATGACGTCCGCAGTGCAAATTCTCCACACCACTGAGCGATAAAATATCATTCGCCTCCTGCGAGAGCGCCCGTCTCGCACCTTTGGCGGAATCTATGACGGAACCGCCGCCCACGGCTACAATGCCGTCGCACTTGCACTCACGATACACAGCGGCAATGCGGTTCACCACGCTCAACGACGAATCAACGGGAATATCCGTAAAGACGGCCGCCGGCGCACAACCTTCCGATTCCATGGCATCACGCACCACTGCCGTCACACCCAGTCGCAATAGCACGGCATCCGTGAGCAGCAACGGACGCGTGGACTCCAAATGGCGCAATTCATCCGGTATGCGCTCAAGCGCGTTTTTCCCGCAAAGCAACTTGACGGCGTTTTGGAATTCGAAATAGGAGGGTTTCATCAGTAGGCAAATCTAAGAAATCCTGTTAGAACGGCAGCGTAAACGCGCAGTGGACTTACCGGCAGTCCCGGTAACTCAGGCAAAATGCGCCGCGACATGAAAGGAGGGAAAAGGTACGCTTCCGCGCGGTTAACAAGGCGCGCCAAACGCATCACATTCGCTATCTCCCCCGACATGGTGAAAGCGTGCTGTGCGTACGCATGCGCCAACCCCATCTGTCCGGTGAAGAGGCGAAATGAGATGGCGAGCGCTTTTAACCGCAATGTACATACAGCCGGCGTCTCAGGATGAACGATACGCCTCAGCCTCTGTCCGTCCCATTGCACGAAAAGCGTCGGGGCGTTATGTCCCGTGTGAATGGCATAGGACATGCCCGTCGGCAAACAACGAAGCTCATCCGCCACATCCGGATCCAAACGCTGAAGTTCCACAAGAGCGGCATGCACCAGACGCAAGGCGGCCGCTATTATCATGACCTGCAGACGCCGCTTCATTGTTTGGAAAAGCGTGAGGAAACGGAAACAGAACGAGCGGCAGAAGCGCGTCGCAAGCGATCCATCATGGCACAGCCCAGACCGGTCTCCGGTAGCGCCTCGGCCACAATGCAGTCCACGTCCGGTTGTGCGTCCATAGCACGCATCACGGCGAAGAGGCGCACCGCAGCCTCCGCGAGGCGTCCGCTACCGGGGGAAAGAGCCATCACCTGTGACCACCCCCCCTGCGCGGCGAGCGGTGAGTCTCCTTGGTACGTGATGAGTCCGTATCGCGTGCCCTGTTCAGGGACGAAGGGAGCATGAGGATCACAAAGGATCATCGGCTTTGTCGGCGCGTAGTGCGAGCTGAGCTGCCCCGGCGCTGTAGGCGCAGCGACGGTTGCCGCATGCTTCGCTCTGAGTACGCGACACACCCCACGCAATTTCTCGCGGGTGATCGGTCCCTCCCGAAGCAGTCGCACGGCGGGCTTTCCCTTCTCATCCAGGCAGGGCTGTAAGATGGTACTCTCCAACCCTTCGGAGCATGCTCCGGCATCCACGACCAATGGGATGCGTCCGCCAAGCTCCTCCAATACCGCCGCAGCCGATGTGGGGGATATGCGGCCGAAGCGATTGGCGCTGGGTGCGGCAACCGGGCGCCCCAGCGCCCGAGCTACGCCGCGCATCACTTCGTGCCGGGTCACACGGCATGCTACGGTGGGCAGCCCGCTTGTCACGATATCCGGCACGCAAGACTTGCGCGGCAGGACCAGCGTCATGGGACCGGGCCAAAAAAGTTCAGCCAGTTTGTTGACTAAAGAGTACAACTCTGCAGGCACATCGGCGATGCTGTGCACAGCCGCCGCTTCCGGCAAGTGGCAAATGAGCGGGTCAAAACTCGGGCGCTCCTTCACTTCAAACACGCGAGCCACCGCCTCCTCACAAAAAGCATCCGCCGCCAAACCGTACACCGTTTCTGTCGGCAATGCCGCAATCTGACCACTCGCCAGCAACTCGGCTACCTCCCGATAAACCGAGCGTGTGTTGGTGGTCGCATCTATGCAGATTACACGCGTTTGCATCCGCCAAAAATCATACACGCGCTCTCTTCGTATGTCAAGGAGAGCCAAAATCTGCGCTTGACAACGTTTCAAAAATGGTGTATTGGGTGGCCACCAAACCCGATTTTTTGAGTTATGGCAAACATGAAAGTAATCCTCGCGACGAAGATAGAAGGTCTGGGCTGTGAAGCCGACCTTGTGACGGTAAAAGCCGGATACGGACGCAACTACCTGATCCCGCAGGGGCTTGCCTTTGAGGCGACGCCTGCCAATCGGCGTTTCATCAACATGCTGCAAAAGAAGCGTGCGGAGCGTGAAGCGGCTGAGCTGGCCAACTTCAAGGAGGTGGCTGCCAAGATAGCAGGCATAAAGCTTGACCTCAAATTGGAGGCCGGCGAACAAGGCAAAGCATTCGGCGCCATCACCAATCAACAGATCGCTGAGGCTCTGGCCGCTCAGGGTGTGGAAATCGATCGCCGCGCACTGGAGCTTGACAAACCGCTCCGCAAGAGCGGCGACTACGACATTGTCGCTAAGCTCCATCCGGAAGTGAGCGCCACCGTAAGAGTCCACTTGGAAGTTGTGGGCGAGGTTGCAGCAGCTGAAGCTCCGGTCGCCAAAGCTGAGCAGTCGTCGGCCGAGTAATCCGGAAGTTTTTCCATCTTCATCAATCACGGCGCGCATGCTTCAACGCGTGCGCGCCGTTTCGTTGATTGCCGACATCGGCAAAATAAGTTGAATGTTTCGACGCCTTGCGCAGCTTCCCCAGTGCACGGTTCAGAGCATCCCGAGCTGCATCTTGGCTTCTTCCGTCATCATATCCTGATTCCACGGGGGATCCCACACAAAATCAACATTGACTTCACTCACTCCTTCCAAGGCGGCTATGCCGGCCTCTGCCTCAGCCATCAAGTGCGGGCCCATGCCACAGCCGGGCGCAGTAAGCGTCATGCGCACATTCACGCAGGCTCCCCCTTCTTTCTGCTCAATAACCTCCACGCTGTAAACAAGTCCGAGATTCACAATGTCCACGGGTATCTCCGGATCATAAACGGATGAAAGCGCGTTCCATACCTTCTGCTCGAGAGTGAGAGGCTCCTGTTGAGCCTCGCAGGGTGTTTCGGGCGCGCAAATGCCGGCACGCTCCGCTTCCGCTCGCGCTATACGCACCATGCCAATATCTGTAGCGGCCGTAATAGAATTACCCAGCATCTGAGTGATGTAGATGCGGGAACCGGCAGGCAACACCACGGCGTTGCCGACCGGTACTTGCAACGCCGCCAGTTCGGCCTTGGTTACGATCTCTTCATTCAGCATCCCGTCTTTCATTATCCTCAATTTTACCCTTTACGCAAGGAATATCTCAACGAAGCAGCCACCGGCGATAACCATCCTCGGTTTACGAGACGGCTATCGGTCACCGGGGTGATGTCGTTCAACTCATCGAAGTACAAAATCGGCCACCCTACGTGCTATCCCTGCATGAAAACACTCCTCGTTCATATAGTCGGATAGCGCACACAACTGCCGAATGATGTTCGCAATACCTTCTTGTTCTTTGTTTGTGTTTATCATACAGACTTTATGGTACTCTGTTTTTGTCCAAACGATAAATCTCTTGCCCCCTTTTTCCCCGTCCGGTGCTCCCATTTTTGTCCGACTGCTCGCTCGCGCCGCCCCTTCCGGGAGGGCCGACAAGACGGCTCGTGGAACACGTTACGCAGAGCTACTGCACAGCCGATGTCTCCTTGGATTTCTGCAACTCCGCGATGCGAGACTTCACCTGCTCAAGTTGTTCTGCGTACTGAGGCTGCTCAGCATCCGTCTGCACCAGTTTTTCGAGCAGCTCTTGCGCCCGTTTCAACCACTGCAAGACCTGCTCCCTGTCTCCGGTTGTCAATGCCTGATCAGCGGATTCCATCAGGGCTTCCGCGTACAGAGACTGCAGAGCCGTATTGCCCGGACTTATGTGCAGCAACTGCTCCGCCAATCGGCGGTAGCGCGTGTATTCCGCCACCGCCTTTTCCGAAAAATACGGCGACCTGCTGTGCGCCTTGGCCAGGCCGCGCCAGGCGGAGGCCTCGATCTGCGCGTAATCCATATTGTCCGGAGCCGTGCGGCGCAACTGCTCTATCTTGCGCATAATCGTCTTGCAGTACGCCTCCGCAAGATTCGGCTGCTCATTGCGCAGCAGGATGTCCACCATGCTTGAAAGAGCGCGGCACAGCATGAACGGGTACTCCGTCTGCTTCTCGTCCTGCGTCTCCAAATACGCCACCAGGTCATTGTGCTTGCGGAAAGCCTCCAAGGCCAGTTCATCGTAGCGTTTGCGCTCCTGCGGAGGCGCCGTCTCACCGACCTGGCAGTACAAATTCCCGAGCGCAGAAAGCGTGAGCGACCAACCTTTCTTGAAGGACAAACGATAGGGATGCTCCGTTGCCAATTTGCTGAACACCTGCTTCGCTTCGTCAAGCATCTTGTCCGCTTCGTGAAACTGCTTGATATCCGTGGCAAAGCGCGCATTGCTCAGCAGGGCGTAGCCGAGACCCTGCCGTGCACGCACATGATCGGGGTAACTGCTGATCAGCTCGCGGTACAGCTTCAACATTTCATCGAGAGCAGCCTTGTAGCCCTTGCTGTCGCCTTCGTTGCGCTCCAGCAGAGCCTGCTCGCCGAGGGCTTGCCCCAGCGCGCAACGGAAGTCCGGATTGTAGGGTGTCTGCTCGCAGAGTTCGCGGAGTATGACGGTGGCCTCCGCCAACATCCCGCGCACTGTGTCGTTCTGGTTGCGACTCCGGGCAACCTCCACGCGGCTGAGCAGCACGCCTGCCAAGTCATAGCGGTAGCTCACCACTCCGGAGTATTCTTTGCACAGTTGGCGGAAAAAGCCTTCGGCATTGGACAAGTCCGCATCGGCTTCTTTGAGCAACCCCTGCTGCAAACGCAACGTCCCCAAGTTACGCCACGAGGCTGCCAGCGACCGCGTAAGCTTCTCATCGCGCCCTCCCGGCGGTTGCCCCATGTTGTTGAGGTAGGCGTTGAGATGGTCACTTAAAATGCCCTGCAGACGGGTTGACGCCGGTATATCTGTGATTTCCTGATTAAAGTCGTAGAGCAAGCGTTCCGTGAAATGAGCGCTGTTGTCGTAGGCGCGGATAGCCGCCTGGCGTTCCCAAAGCGCCCATGAGCTGATGCCGAGCAGAATCGCCAGCAACGCCACCGGGATAAGCGATGTAAGCCTGAAGCCGCGCTTTGTCTCCGGCTCTGCAGGCACCACGCCTTCGCCGATGGCAATGCGCCACGCGGCGGCATTCTGCCACCTGTCCTCTACCTTGAGTTCCAACGCGCGATCAATGGCGCGCAAAAAGGCGCTGCCGTAGAGAGCCTCCAGATCCGCGCGTCCGGTCAGCGGGGTGTACGGATCCGTGGCAGCGAGCGCGCGCAAGTCCGATCTCGGCGGAAACAGGCGCGTAATCAGGTAGTAAAAGCACGCCCCGAGCGCGTACAGATCCGTCCACGGACCGAGCTTCTCGCTCATCTCCTCATCCGTGGAAGAGTTCGTCTGTTCCGGAGCTGCAAAGTCCGGCGTGAACACGTTGGTGAACACTTTGCCGGGCTGCAGCTGACGCGCCGAACCAAAGTCCAGCAGGATGGTATTCCCTTCCTCCGTGACCAGGATATTGTCCGGTTTAATGTCACGGTGAACGATGCGGTGCTGGCGCAGGTAATCCAGAGTGGAGAGCATGCTGAGCAGGAGGCGTCGATTGTGACGCGCCTGTTGAGATTGCTGTTCGAAGCTCAGCGAGGCCTGATCCGGCACGGACAAGGGACGTCCCTTCATGTAAGGCATCACGTAATAAGCCGTGTCGTTCGCCTCAAAAGCGGCAAGTATCGGAACGATTCCCGGGTGAGAAATTCCCATCAGAACACTCACCTCCTGCAGGAACTCATCCACCGTCGCCTTAAAGCGCTCCTCCTTTTCCGGGGACGAATGCACCAGGTAGGAGCCGTTAGGTTCACGAGTCGCCAGCCCTTCCGGCATATTTTCCTTGATGGCCACGGACGTCCCTTCTGTCACATGCGTGGCAGAATACACAATACCAAACCCACCGATTCCTATCATCTTGGTGATGACATAGTCGCCCACCTGAGTGCCGGGCGGCAACGGCTTGCGATCGTCCTGGCCGGACGGATTTGCGTTCTTGTGGGCCGTTATCGCTCCGGACGGGAAATGGATACGGCCGAGAGCTGCAGCACGCGCCGCCGATACGTCCGACGCCGTCGGGACAGGCGGAACGGAAGGCAGCGGCCGGGGCGCTTCCGGCTGCACCGGCACGGGAGGCGGCGCCATGGGACCGGATGCCGCAGGCGCTGCCGGGGGAATCAGATCAGGTTCTTGCATAGTGTAACCGTATTCTCGTGATGATCGTTAAAGTCGTATCTCGCCTCATTCACCGGAAGCGCACCCAAACGCTCCAGCGGGTTCAAACGCGGCGCCGGGAAAACGAGCTTCATTTCAGCTCGCTTCTCCGTGCAGTGAAACAACATGCGCACTCTGACGCCTGCTGGCAATTCTCCGAACGTTCGGCGCAGGCTCTCCTGCATATCCGCGATATCCGACGGAGCCGCAAACATCTCTTCCATCTGCTCGCTGACGCTCGCCTCAGCTTCCTGCACCTGTCCCGCCGTCAATTCCATCTCCCTCTCATTGCCCGGCTCTCCCAGGAACTCCAGCGCCAGCATCGTCACATCCTTCCCCAGCCGTTCCCCCTCCAAATACTGCCGCAGAGATGACTTGACCAACTGCAGCACATCCGTCACCGTAGGTGCATCTCCCCTCAACGCCTCTTTAAGTCGCGTCTCGCTGAAAGGAACGTTGCGCGTGTTGGTCGCATTGAGCACACCCTCAGTGTACAGGAAGATGCGGTCCCCGGGCTGAAGCTTCTCTTCCTTCGTGTGGAAGGGCATGTCCGGATGATCGCCCAACACATAATCCGCACAGGAAGGGAGCGCAACATACTCGCCACCTTTGCGGCAGTACAGACCATGCATGCACCCGGCGTTCACATATTCCAAATGTCCGGTCGTGATATCCAGATTACCGTATATGAGCGACATGTGAATGCCGGTTCGATTCCCCTGGCACAGTTCACGGTTAGCTTCGCTCACGATGCTCTCCGGACTGCCGCCGGAGCGAGACAGGGTGCGAATGACTGACATGGCGCGCATCATGAAGAGGGCGGCCGCTATGCCGGATGCATCCACATCCGCCACCAAAAAGTGCAGGTGCTTGTCGTCCGGCATGGAAAAGTCGTAAAAATCGCCTCCCACTTCGTTGGCCTGTATGCAGGCCGCGAACAAATCAAACTGCTTTACATGGGGAAACGGCGGGAATTTGTTGGGCAAAGCCGTGCTCTGTATGGTGCGCGCCAGCTCCAAATCACGCTGCACGTGCGCCTGTCTCTCCTCGCCTACTGAGCGCAGCGAGTCCACCATAAAGTTGATGCCGTTGGAGAGTCGCACAAACTCCGGACATGTCATCACCTCCACCTTGCGCTCCAAGTCCCCCTCCGTAATCTCGAGCAGGGATTCATTCACCCGCGATATCCCTCGCAAAACGATACGCTGCAGAAGCCAGCTCACCACGCCGAACATCATCAGAAACAGCACCAGGTTGCTCGCCACCATCACCTGCACGGTTCGCAAGCCGGCCCCGTACACCTCCGACGCAGGCAACACACCCACCAGGCGGCACCACCCGCCGTCCACCGCGTACAAGTAGTAGCTTTTCCCATCCGCCGTCCTCTGCACCACTTTGTCAGGCTTGAGCGCCAGCAAATCCGTCTCGGAAAAAGCAGTTCGATCACGCGTGAGCAACACGCCACGACGGAACACGACAATGGAGCCGTTCTTCCCGAGGCTCATCTTGACCGGGGCGTTGCGCAAGGAACTTTCTGCGTTGGCCTCCTGCTCCAGACGCGTGCGGAAGCCTATTCTCACGCGGCCGGGACGATCCTGGCGGCGCACGTTGGCAAACTGCATGCTGTGAGTCGCTTCGAGATCTCCCGTCCTGGCGACTTCTTCCCCCCGCTCACCCAAGGTAATGATGGGGATCGCGTTCTCCTCCTCCTGCAGGTTATGCCCCACCAGACTGCCGGGCACCGCAGCTTCCACAATGCCATGTTCATCTGTGACTGCCAACTGCTCCGCCCCGAGTCTGTTGCACATGCCTTGCAATTCCTCCTGATTGCGCAATATGGACGGGTCGAGCTGAATGATCTGCGCCGCGCCCAACGCCCGATCAGTCGCGCTGGCGTCATTCGCTTTGCTCAGGAAAGTGACGGTCTTCTCAACATGCATCAGCAAGTCCATCATGTCGAGCAGGCGGGTCTTCATCATTTGCTCCGCCCTTTCTTCCAAAGGGGTCGAAAACTGAAAGTACACGAGGCCGGCGGTTACAATAAACGCGGCGCAGATCACTGCTGAGAGTCTGATGAGGAACTGTCGGCGCATAAGGTTTTCCTCGCGCGTCTATGATACACGTTTACAGGATATAATCAAGCCCCATCTTGAGAGCTGACGCATTTTCCCGGTGCGCCCGGCGGCGGTTGTCGGGAGTTCCGCTGCCGGGGTTCGGCAAACAATCCGCCTCGTCATCGGCATCGGTCCCGATCGTATGACCTGACTGCACACCCATTTTCGCCAACTCACGGCGCCGACACAGAAAGTTCCCCTTCCCTCCCACTCAAAAAAAATATTTTTGCTTGATTATAAGTTCAGAACGCATCACCAATCTTCTTCCCGATCTGTTCAAAGTCGGCATAGGAAACCGGCAAACTTGTCGTAGAGCAGTTTGGCGCGCGCAAAAATGTTCTCCATGATGAAAAATCCCGTCTCATTCAACCACAAGCGATACGCCAGCCTGAGCGCAAATTCCAACCAACGTCGCAACAGCGAGCAGCACAACCGACTCGGCCACGACAGGCGTCATGCTCTCTCTCATCTCCATCACAGGCATCCGAAGTCCTCTTCCTCCCTCGTATTGCTTGCCCGGTCGGCAGAGGAGGTGAAAATTCATGGAAAATCCCCTCACGATGAGTGAGTATAACCGTAAATGGCCTGAAAAACAATCTTGACTAATTGAGGGATGCAAGTAAACTGGTAGTAGTGTCAATCGCATGCGATGAAAGCGAAAACTTCCTCTGCCTGTGCCGGGAACACTCGGAAACAAGTCGCAAAGTCTTTCGGAAAAGACGGGGGTGAATCCGTTGCCCCGGGGGCAGCACCCTCCTTTCCCACGAAATACGAGTCCCCGGCGCACGAGAAACACCGGCAGTTCGTTATCGTCAGCAGCACGTCAGCGAGCAGTAGTACATCCTCGCTGAGCAGCATGTCTGCAAGCAGGGGTTCATCGGCTTTCATCAGCAGTTCCTCATCGAGCCCGAGTCGCAGCTCTTCCTCAAGCCCGAGTTCTTCGTCGAGCCTGAGCCGCAGCTCTTCCTCAAGCCCGAGTTCCTCATCGAGCCTGAGTCGCAGCTCTTCCTCAAGCCTGAG
>CANRET010000005.1 GCA_947629715.1 uncultured Akkermansia sp. | reverse complement strand
AATTATTACTATACCGCCCACATGAATTACCCGAAAAAGGGAGGATATCGTAGTATTCTCAATTCCTGTCGTGAAGGGTTAGACATTCGCTTTCGTAAAAAGGTGGTTGCTATTGACCCTCGTGCGCAGACGGTTTCTTTGGGTGATGGCACGTGTTTCTCTTACGAAAGGCTTTATTCCTCCCTTCCCCTGCCGGAGATGATTCGCCTGATTCCCGATTGCCCGAAGGAGGTGCAGGAGGCTGCAACGCAACTCAGCTGGACCTGTGGATACCAAGTCTCACTCGGTTTCAATCGTCCGGATGTGGCGAAATACCTGTGGTTCTACATTTATGATGAAGGTGTGCCGCCGGCGAGGGTGTACTCACCGAATTTGAAATCCCCGGACAATGTACCGGCGGGGTGTTCCGCCTTGCAGGCGGAAGTGTTTTATGCCAACGATGCCGTTATCCCTCCGCCGGAAGAAATATTGGAGACGACCGTTAATCAATTGAAGACAATATGCCGTTTCTCCGAGGAGGACATCATCGTACGCGATATTCGCTTTGAACCCTACGCCAACGTCGCCTTCACGCCACCTATCTACAGCGCACGCGAATGTATCCACGCCTGGCTGCGCTCACACAATATCACCCCCATCGGTCGCTTCGGTCTATGGGATTATCTGTGGAGTCATCAAACCTTTGCCCAATCAATTGAACTCACGTGAACACCCAATGCCATGAAACATAAAGATTCAAGCAGCGAGGCGGATGAAATGCTGAACGCCATGGGCGCGGCATGGTTCATTGCCTACACGTACTACAAGAGGAAGCTCGTGGAGCTTTCGTCGGGAGAGAAGGCGAGGGTGAATGCCTTTAACAAGAGCAAGACGCACCATAAGGAGTACATACGCGAGGTTGCTGAGATGCGGGAAAAGAAGCTGGATAAGGGAGCTGTTCCCTTGTCCGGGGCAGAGATTTTGCGGATGGCGGAGGAACTACGGGCACAGAAGCGGGTGAGCAAAACGCTGCGGGATAAGTTCCGCGCGATGCTCCCACGGTTGAAGGATGAGGAGCTTGTGCGGGATTTATGCAACATCAAGTATTCGAAGAAGACGTTTGGCATACCGTATGCCATGCTGCTTCCCGTGTCCGAGAAAGCTCGGTACACAGAACTGCGTGCGCGGTACGATGAAGACTCTGTCGTGATATTCGGCAAGGGGTACAGGGTCTGCAAGGAGTGGTACGGGAAAAACTTGGAAAGCATCGAAAAGTGGATGAAGATGCGGGAGGAGCGGGGAGACTTGCTGCCGAGCAAGGTCAGGACTGCGGAGAAGATCGGGGAAATCGTGCAGGGTAAATTTCGGGACATACTTGCGGAGATCCATGATGAAAGGCTCGTGGACAACTTGTGCGACAAAGAATACTCCCAAGCGCTGTTCGGGTTGTCGTACGCCGCGTTGATGCCGTCCGTCAGCACGGGAGGCGGCGACAAGTTCCACGTGCGCTACTACGTGGATCCCGTGAAGATTCTCGGAAAAGAGTACCGGATATGCAACGATTGGTACGAGAAGAAGAACAGAAGAAAGTTGGAACGATGGATCCGGAAGCAAGGCGGACCGTGAGTTCATGTACTTGCTGCAGGAGGGCAAGGCAAACGCATTAGAAAATGCGTTTGCCTATGTACGACGTACGATGTTGGAAGTCCGATTTATTAATAATGTGCGCATTGCGCAAATTTTTCGGATCATTCATGTATGCTGAAATCCCTTCAGAGTCATCATCATGATGACCGCTGGGTATCATGATTTTTGATGCGTATAAACCGTGATGTCAGTCAATAAGAACATTCCCCCTGTTGATGACTTTCTCTCAAATGCGTTTGCCGTGACCAGGGCAGGGAAAGACTTGTCAAATGAGACGGAAAAATGTATGATGAGTGCGACATGATTACACCTCACCATCTCGTTGCAGTCATTGATTATGGTTCGCAATACACTCAGCTGATAGTCAGACGCGTGCGCGAACTCGGCTTCCTGGCGAAACTCTACACGCCGGAGGAACTGGACGAGGTGGTTGATCCCGGCGCCGTCATCCTCTCAGGCGGGCCGCGCAGCACATCGGAGCCGGATGCTCCGGACATCGACTTTGACAAGCTCGCCTCGTTCGGGGTTCCTGTGCTCGGCGTGTGCTACGGCATGCAGCTGCTTAACATCAAGACGGGAGGCACGGTGCGCCCGAGCAACAAGCGCGAGTACGGTCCGGCGGCCCTGCTGCCCGAACCCGGGAGCCGACTTTTCGAGGGAGTATCCGATTCCTCCCAGGTGTGGATGAGCCACTCGGACACGGTGGATCACTTGGCAGAACACTGCAAGGTCATCGCTCGCAATCGTGAGGGCGTCCCCGTGGCTTTGCAATGGGGCGATTCCATGTTCGGCATCCAATTCCATCCGGAGGTGACGCACTCGCATGAGGGACGTACCATCCTGCGCAATTTCCTCGCTTGCGCCGCAAATCTCGCGCCCTTCGACATCGGCGACTTCAAGCGCGAACTCATCGCCGAGATTCAGCAGAAGGTGGGCGATCGTCAGGTCGTGTGCGGCGTATCCGGCGGCGTGGACAGCACCGTGCTGGCCGTGTTGCTGCACGAGTCCGGAGTGCGTGCGCGCTTCATTTTTGTGGACAATGGTCTGCTGCGCAAAAACGAGGCGCAGGAGGTGCAGAACAACTTCCGCCGTATGGGCGTGGAAATTGAGACGGTGGACGCTTCTGCGCGCTTCCTGGAGGCGCTGAAGGGCGAGGCTTCACCGGAAAAGAAGCGTCGCATCATCGGTTCGCTGTTCATTGACGTTTTCTGGGATGCTGTGGGCGATGCCGAGATGCTCGCGCAAGGCACTCTGTACCCGGATGTCATCGAGAGCGCTTCCAACGCCAAGAGCAAGGCCTCCGTCATCAAGACGCACCATAACCGCGTGGAGCGCGTCCTCAAACTGCAGGAGCAGGGCAAGGTCATTGAACCGCTCGCTTTCCTTTTTAAAGATGAGGTGCGTGCGTTGGGCGCCTCCATGGGTATTCCCCACGACATTCTGTGGCGTCATCCCTTCCCCGGTCCGGGGTTGGCCGTGCGTTGTCCCGGCGAGGTCACCAAAGATAAGCTGGACATTATCCGCGAGAGCGACGCCATCTTCATCTCCACGCTGCGCAAGTGGGGCTGGTACGATAAATGCTGGCAAGCCTACGCCGGACTCATCCCGGTGAAAACGGTCGGCGTAAAAGGCGATGAACGTTCCTACGAGTTTGCCACCAACCTGCGCGCCATTGTATCGGAAGACGCCATGACGGCGGACTGGGTGCAACTTCCCTACGACCTGTTGCGCGAGGTATCCAACCGCATTCTCAACGAGGTGAAGGGGACGAATCGCGTACTCTACGATGTGAGCACCAAGCCCCCGGCATCCATCGAATGGGAGTAATTTCATCTCGCAGGGATTATGCGAAACTTGTCAGTGAAAATTTCTGCGTTGTGCATGGCAGTCATGCTGCTTTGCCAGTGTGACACGCTCAAAAGCGACTGCCGAGCCTTGGCGGAGCGAGACGCTGAGATTGCGCAGGAGAGTCCGGGGGATTACTACGTGGGACGACGCTACTACGTGCCGCTCACCCGTTTTTGGGGGTATTTAAGGCGCCCCGGAGAGAGCTGGCGCACGGCCAAATTGGTTATCATGGATGAATCTGTGGTGCGCAATCCCGATCGCGGCTATGAACCCCCTGTGAAGGGCGCTGTCTTCGGCTCCGATAAGAATTACGAGTATTTTGTCTTCGGCTCCTACACCGGTGAAAAGGCCTACGACCCCAGCACGGACCAGATCCTTCCCGTGTTTCGTCCCACCCAATTCAACCTGCGCAACAAGAAACCCGGCTTTCTCTTTGTCCCCTCTGAGGAATACAGAGAGGACTACGTGACTCTGCGCCCGCTGCTCATTCCCAGCCCGGAGCTTTGCCGCCAGGCTGAGGCCGAATAGCCCACGCCCATGGCAATGGGCCAATTCTGCGTGCTGGCAACTGCTTCAATGCTTCGCAAATCCCGATTGTCTCAGGGTTGGGCGGTATAGTTGATGCGCAGGGGGACTTGTTCCACGGGGATGCCGGCAGCGGTGACGGTATCGAGAATCTCCACGAGAGCGCCGATGGGAGCCCCGTCCGCCGCAGCCACCTGGATGCGGCTTTGCGAAGCCGTGCGCATGAGTTCGCCAAGAGCCTCCTGCAACGCCTCGCGCTCTATCGTTTGCCCCCCGAGCGCCAACTTTCCGTCAGCGGCAATTTCGAGCAGGGTGAGCGAATCGTCCCCACGCTCGCCGGCGAGATGATGCGTTTGCGGAAGCGTGAGCTGCAGCACATTGACCTTGTGTTTGAACTCCGTGTGAACGATGAAAAAAATGAGCAGGATGGTGAGGATGTCCAGCATCGGGACGATGGGCACTCCCTGCATCACGGCGCTTTTACGATAAATGTTCATGAGCTTACTTGCGGAGAATGGAGAGCAGATCGGTAAAGAACTGATTGAGCTGCGCGGCGCGCCGTTCCAGCGATCGCTCAAAACAGGTGAGTGCGATGATGCCCGGCACGGCAATGGCCAGCCCGAAAATCGTCGTGTAGAGAGCCGTGGAAATTCCCATGGCGACGCCAGGTCCTGCGTCTGCCGCGCCGAATACGCCGAATATCTTGACCAGGCCCCAAGCCGTGCCGAGAATGCCGAGCATCGGCGCGATATTGGTAATCACGCTGATGGTGGCCATGCCGGCACGTTCGGAATCCACCAACATGCGCAGTCGGGCTTCCGTTCGCTGTTCCAGGCGCTCGTCATCCTTGTGGCGGATGGCATACAACGTCTCAACGGCCACAAGAGAGGAACTTTTGAGACACAAGTCCGTGAGCGCCGGAAGGGGATCGGCATCGCCTTCGCGCGCTTGCTCCAGCACGTGAGTGAGCTGTTTCACCGATTTGCGATTCCCGGTGAAGATGAGGTGGTAGAGAATGGCGGTCACTAAAATGACGGAGCACGCCAGCAGTGGGTAGCCAAAGGGCTGACAAGCAGCGAAGAATTGGGATATTGTAGTTGACATGGTATCGGATGGGTTGGTCGTTTAGTCGAAATTAAAGATGAAGATGAGTTCCAGCACGTCGCCCACGATCTCCTGTTGCACGGAAGGAGGCATGGGCGGTAGAGCCGCGCAGCGGATGGCTCCGAAGGTGAAGGATTGTTGGATGACGCTGGCGCCTCGGCGACGCACCAGATCCATATTTTCCAACATGCCACGAGTATTGATGCGAAGAGCCACTACCACACTGCCGGGTATGATGTCGCCCCGGTGGTCATCGCACGCCAAATACCAGTAGTAGGCGACGCGGCGGTAAATTTCTTCCTCATAGCGTCCCAGCGGCGTGGAAGCAACGTTGAGCGCCGGACGGCTCCCGATGACGAAGCGACCCGTGCTGCGCGTGCGTCTCTCGTACGTGCGAAACGCCTTGCCCTGCATGTGATCTGCAAGCGCGGGATCGTACACAGGACGCTGCTGCCTGCTCCCTTGCTCCGGCCTGTCTCCGCGTACCTGAGCCTCGATGACGATGGGAGCTTCCTCCTCGGGCTGAGACCCCGCCTCCCCGAGTTTTCCTTCGCTCAACCGCAACTCGCCTCTCTCCCCCTGTTCCGCCTTTTGCACGGCGGGCACACCGGCTCCCTCGGAATGCTCTTGCATCGTATCTCCCTGTTGCGGCGTGCCCCCGACGGCGGCTTGCTGCGGTGGTTGCGCGCTGTCCTGCGTCTTGTCCAATTCTCCGGTTCGGCGAGCCTGGTCAAAGGTCACCAATTCATCTTTGTCTTCTTCTCCGTTTTGGCTGGGCACAGGCTCATCGCTTGTGCGATTTGGGGAAAACTCAGAGCCGGAAGCCACGCTATTGCGCGCCCCCGTGAAGTCGGCTTGTTTCGGGATGTTCTCTTCGGCATCGGGATCCGTTTTTACCCACGGCTTGCGATCCGGTTCGTCCGGTTTTTCCTCCTCCCGCAAAATTTGCACCAAACGCTCCGGTCGCGACGGACGGGCGACCGCACACATTGCAGCGCTCTCCCCAAACTGCCCTGCCATGCTGCACAGCCACCACGCTACCGCTCCGTGCAGCAACAGGGAGAGCAGTGCACACAGCGCTACTTTTCCCGCACGTTTGCCCTTGCTCGCAGCTCCCGGCATACCCCATTCATACCACACCATCCCCCTCATTGCAATGGCCTATTTACAATTGTGGAAATTCCTCCTGCAAGAGCGCATTGTCCCAAAAGCGTCAATCGAAAAGGGGCAAATGTAAATGAGCCACCGCCCATCAGTCATTCCGGGAGATAAATAAAAGATTGAGGGGCGGAAGACACGCCAAAAAAAGCGAGGGGAAGCGGAGGATCATAAACTTTTAAATCTCCCAGTTCAAAGGCCACTGCTTTTTCCCTTCCCTTGTAATAGCTGTCAAAGAACTCTTTACTTATCCCAGAAAATTCCTTAGTTAATTCCCATACTTTCCATGGGGAACTTTCCACGATAGAGGAGACACTGACTTCGGCCACAATCTTCTTTACGGGATGGGTAGAGTAGATAAGGATTTTATCGACTGTCCGCTTGCACCTCTGTTTTCTGTATTCGTACCGCTTATTCCCAGACAATATATGTTCGACATATTCGGGTTTAATTGATAATAATATTTGACACATTGACGCCACCCTCCTTTAAAATAGATTGAAACTGCTCACCGGAAAGATGTACTTTTGTGGGATATTCTCCACTCTTCGCCCAAAAACCGTTATTCTTCAACCATTTCATATTGATATTGTTCCCTGCTCCGAAATAACCGCAGTACAATAACTCAACAATAGTCAGATCCCTGTATGATTCATATTGACGCTTTAACTCCTCCTCATTGAAGATAGCCTTATTGGTAATTATCTCCTTAAGTTTCTCGAAGGACTGTAAGACCCGATTGTTGCGTTTGGCTTGAAAAGTGTTTGTCACAATGCAATAGGATGTGACGCAGGAGCGATACTGCTTACTTCCTTCCCCTGTATATTTGCGGTATATGAGAACCGGTTCGTTGACGTAATAGTCGATGGTCGCCGATCCGCCAACATAAACCTTGGTTAATCCATTCCGCACGCTCAGTCCCAGCTTGTTTTTTAGTTCCTTTTTATTATTTGCCAATTCGGAGTAGGCAAACATTGTATCATGATAGGTGTCATCAATAATGACATAGCCGGCGTGGCTGAATCTTCCCCGAACAAAGGGAAAAGCCGTGTAAGGATCGCTCAAATCAACGTTGTCCCGTGATTTTATAAAAACTTCTTCCCCATCTTTGTTTTGCCCACAGTTTACGAATCCAAACCTGAGAAACAACGAAATTAAACTTTTCTGTTTCGCGAATGTCGTTACATATATTTCCCGAGCTGCCCTATCTCTCCATTTCCATAGTACCAAGCCCAGAGCGCCTTCGCCGATGCGTTTACCCTGATATCTTTCAGAGACACGGAACGTGCTAATTTTAATTCGTTCCTTTTCTGGAAGAGTTCTGCCCTCCAATTCAATAGCCTCCTTTTCATCCTCCTTTAAGACGATAAAAGCTCCTATGCCATATTCATCTTCGAAAACCAGTGCTTTTCTCCCCTCCTGTGCTTTTTTCTTAAACCAATCCGTAAACCCACTGCTGTTCTCAGTCCCGGGATAATCCCTCTTCAACGAATCAAAAAAAGGATCCTCTATGTCGATTTCAGAAAGTCTCTTGTATTCAAATCCGCTGACTGTCATTTCCATTGATATACACTCAACTACGAAAGGATTTTAACATACACTCAAATCTTTGCAAGGATAAATGCATATTCTCCATCAAATTACGTACAATGTCGTAAAACCGACAAAATGGCATCGCGTATCCACAAACCCTTCCATCTTACAATAATCCATGATTTTATCCACTACGCCAGCTCCCGGCATACCCCATTCATACCACACCATCCCCCTCATTGCAATGGCCTATTTACAATTGTGGAAATTCCTCCTGCAAGAGCGCATTGTCCCAAAAGCGCAAGAGCCAAAATCTGCTTGTGAAGTCCGGGGAAGCTATGGTAGTATGCAACCATGAAGAATGACATCGCCTCCACAAAACGGCAGAGGAAAACGCCGGGGAGTCCGAGACTGACAAACGCAAATCGTGAAATGCTGGCATGGCTGAACGTACCATATTAGTCGCTGAAGATGACGCCTCCATCCGTGGCGGGCTGGCGGATGCCCTTCGGGCGCACGGCTACGGCGTGCTCACGGCGGCGGATGGCGAAGAGGCGCTCAAGCAAGCGCTGACACAAGAGGTGGATTTGGCTTTGCTGGATCTGAACATGCCGAAGCTCAGCGGCTTCAAACTGCTCAAAATTCTCGGCAAGGAATGTCCGGGCTTGCCGAGCATTATTCTGACGGCTCACGGCGAAGAGAAGGAGCGCGTGCGCGGGTTGGAAAGCGGAGCGGATGACTACGTGGTCAAGCCCTTTTCTATGGCTGAGCTGCTGGCCCGTGTGGCAGCGGTGTTGCGCCGCTACCCGGCTCGGCGCGTGAGTTCGGATCAGGCGAAGCGCTTTCCCGGCGGAGTGTTGAATCCGGAAACCCACAGCGTCCTCATGGACGACGGCACAGCCGTGGCTTTACGGGAAAAGGAGTTTGACCTCTTCCGCTATCTGCTTGCCCATCCCGGTCGCATCGTTCCGCAGGAAGAACTGCTGCTGCGCGTGTGGGGAAGCCGCGCCAGCGCTTCCGAAACACGCACCGTTGCCGTCACCCTCACTCGTTTGCGTGACAAGCTGGATCCCGCCGTAGCCCAGCGCATTGAGAATGTGCGCGGGCGCGGCTACAAATGGAATGCGTTATGAAAAAGAAGTCACTTGGTATTTTGCTTGTCTTTTCGCTGGTAGCCGTGGGCGCAGCCCTCTGGCAAGCCTGGCAGGCAGCGCACTTGGAGGATGAACTGCGTGCGATTGACTACCGCACGCAGGCGGCTCGCTTGGTGGAACTTTCCCTGCCGCGTGTGCGCGCTGAGATGGAAACGCTGCTGCGCAACGAACAGAACAAGCTGGGCAAGACTCCACCAATCGGCAAAGTGAATATCCCCATGCCTCCCGGCGGCAAGGCGGATTTCAACGCAGGCTTCTTCCTGCTTTCCCCGGCCATGCTTCAATCGCCTGTGGGCGATGAGGATTTTGCCCGCCGCCTCGCCGAAGCTCCCGCCATTACCAACACGATCCGCCGCAAGGCGTTCAACCCGTCTGCTCCGCTCTACAATCCCAACGAGAAGCAAAGTTACGACCCGCGCACTCAGCTGCCCGTTTTCGGGGTGTACGAGGTGCAGGAAACCGATTTGGACAAACCTATGCGCCTCACTGGAGATCCCGGTCCCTTCTTCGCGTGGAATTACGGCGACACGTTGGTGTGCATGCGCTCCGTTCCCACCAGCCACGGCGCAGCGGCAGAGGGCTTTGTGATTGATGCCGCCCAACTCGCCACGCATCTTCTCCCGCTCGTGGAACCCGGACTCAAGGAGCCGAGCATCGATTTCGTGCGTCGAGGCGAGAGCGCCAATCTCGCTCCTCTCCCCCTGACGCTGCGTCCCGGGAAGGACGTGGAATTGCCGGACACCGCCGATCGCAAGGCGGCTTTGCGCGGTCCGGTCATCTCCGCCTGGCTCATCTCCATCCTCTCCATCATCATCGTGTTCACGTTGCTTGTATCCCACAGCCGCGCGGAGCAACGCCGCAGCGATTTCGTTTCCGCCGTCACTCATGAACTGCGCACGCCGCTCACCAGCTTCCAGCTTTACACCGAGATGCTGCAGGATTCGGATTTGCCGTCGGATAAAGTGAAGGAGTATCATGAGACGCTGCACCGGGAGAGTCTGCGCCTCGGACATCTGGTGGAAAATGTGCTTTCCTACGCGCGCTTGACTCGCGGAAAAATGCGCGAGCGGCAGGATGTGGGAAGCTGCTCGGAACTTCTCACCGCCCTGCTCGAAAAGACGGCGGATCACTTGCGCCGCGTCGGCTGGAACGTCACCATCACCATCGATCCACGCGTCAGCCTGCTGCGTCTGCGCACGGATCTGATCTCCGTGGAGCAAATTTTGCAAAATCTCGCGGACAATGCCATCAAATACGCTTCCTCCGATCATGCGAGCATGACTCTGCATGCCCTGCAAACCCACCGCACGCTCTCTCTACGTGTAACGGACAATGGGCCGGGCATCTCACCGGAGATGCAGAAGAAGCTTTTCCGCCCCTTCTCGCACACACAAAAAGCGGAGGATTCTCATAAACCGGGAATCGGTCTCGGACTCGCGCTTTCCCGCGACCTCGCCCGCTCCATCGGAGGCGACTTGATCTTGGAACGCTCCTCCGCCCAGGGCGCTACGTTTCTCCTCACACTGCCGTTGGGTGAATGACCTGACAAGTCGCGCAGGATCGGTTACAACGCTGTTCAAATTGCGCTCGAGAACAGTCAACTGCATTTTCCGATTGCGGCTTCCTTCGTCGAAACCGCGTGATTGACAAAGCTCAGGTGGGAGGGTATGATGGCGCGGTGAACGGCAGACAAAAAACAGCGGTGAATAGAGGGCGAAGAGTCTCATCGACGCGAACGTTGCCGTCATCCCGGAAAAATGAACCGGAGGGGAGTGAACATTGGCTTAAGCCGTGGGTGCAGCTAAAGTACTTCACATACAACCCCGCTGTGTTCCCGCGCATGCTTGGCGCCGTGAGCGGGGATGCAAAATCCGGTGACCTCATCCATGTGTACGATAAGAACGGGGAGTACTTCGGCGCCGGATTTTGGAATGCGTCATCGCGCACACCGCTGCGCATGCTGCGTCACGGCGGCGAACCGGCGGGCGAACAAGACCTGCTTGAAGCATTGCGCCGAGCTGTGGAATGGCGCAAAATGTGGATGTCGGACGACACGAATGCATACCGCGTGGTGCACGGAGACTCGGATGGCCTGGGAGGGCTGGTCGTAGATCGCTACGGAGATGTGCTGAGTGTGGAAGTAAGCGTCCTCGGAGTGTGGCAAAGACTGGACCGGTGGCTGCCGCTGTTGCACGAATTGTGCGGTACACGGCGCCACGTGGTGCAGGTCGATCCCGCCATAGCGCGCATGGAAGGCATCGACCCCGCAACAGCTCCCGTCGGCGAACCGGTGCGGCGTGTGCGCATCCTGGAGCACGGCGTGAACTTTGAGGTGGACTTTGAGCACGGTCATAAAACCGGATTTTTCTGCGATCAGCGCGAAAACCGCATGAAATTGACCCACTTGGTAAAGGGGAAGACGCTGCTGGATCTGTGCTGCTATTCGGGCGGCTTTTCCATCTATGCGAAGCTGCTCGGCGGCGCAGCAGAAGTCACGGCAGTGGACTTGGATGAAAATGCCATCGCCATGGCCAAACGCAATGCCAACATCAACTCCCGCCGGGGACCCCTGCGCATTGACTTTGTGCATGCGGACGCCTTTACCTACGCGCGACAGATGATTCGCAACGGGCGGCAATTTGATGTGGTGCTCCTGGACCCGCCCAAGCTGGTGACAGGACGCGATGAAGAGCGCGCAGAAGGCATTAAAAAATACCGGGATCTCAACACGCTGGGACTGCAGTGTGTGAAGACAGGGGGATTGTTTGTGACTTGCTCCTGCTCCGGATTGCTGAGCGTGCCGGACTTTGAGGACATCGTGATCCACACTGCGCAGCGGCTCGGACGGCGTTTGCAGATTCTGGAGACCGCCGGACCGGGATGGGATCATCCCTACTTATCAACCTACCCTGAGGGACGCTACCTGAAGGCGATCTGGGCGCGCGTGGCATCATGATCATCACCTTGACCATAGGGTTGTCGCTGGCGCTCTTACTCGGCATATCCGCTCAAAAACTCAAGCTCTCTCCCCTGGTAGGGTACTTGGTGGCAGGCATGCTGGCCGGCGCACTTTTTGTCACGACGGAACCGGGCGGCAACACGTTGTGGGGCATTGCCGTAGATACGGCCACGGTAAACGAGTTTTCACACATCGGAGTCGTTCTTTTGCTCTTTGGCGTGGGCTTGCAATTCCACTTTAAGGATCTGCTGGCAGTGCAGAAGATAGCGTTGCCGGGGGCAATTGTGTGCATGCTGGCTCGCGCCGCGCTCGGAGCCGTCTTTTACTACTGGCTTACGGATGATGCCACATGGGTGGCCTCCTTGCTCTTCGGAGCCTGCATGTGCGTGAGCAGTACTGTGGTGCTCACTCGTGTGCTGGCGGACAACAAAACGTTGTCCACTCCGTCTGGACACGTGGCGCTGGGGTGGTTGGTTGTTGAAGATATTTTCACGATTATTCTGCTGGTACTCATTCCGGTGTTTTTCGAGGGGAAATCGATCGGCCCCGCGCTGGGCTGGCTTGCGGTAAAATTGACGCTGCTGGTGCTTTGCGTAGCTTTTTTGGGCAAAAAGCTGATCGAGAAAACCCTCACTTATGTGGCGCGAAGCACGAGCGATGAGCTTTTCACGCTCTCCGTGCTGGTAATTGCATTGGGCATCGCGGTGCTATCCTCCACCGCTTTTGACATCTCGCTGGAGTTCGGCGCCTTCCTCTCAGGCATGGTGGTTGGGCAAAGTAAGTTTTCAGCGCGCGCCGCGTCGGACGCCTTGCCGATGCGCGATGCTTTTGCTGTTCTTTTCTTCGTTTCGGTGGGCATGGAATTCCGCGGCGGAGAGCTCATTGATCACTGGCAGCTCGCGCTTAGCGCAGTGTTGCTCACTCTGCTGGCCAAGCCGCTGGTGGCCTACATCGTCATTCGTTTGCTGCGCCGTCCGAATCGTATGGCGTTTATGGTAAGCGCTTCGCTTTCACAGGTAGGCGAGTTCTCTTTCATCCTGGCCTCTCTTATCGCCGGCGTTTACGGCTTACTGCCTGATTATGCGGTGAATGTGATCACCGGTACGGCCATTATCACCATCACCCTGAATGCCGCCCTCTATCGGTACGTTCCGCGTCTCGCCAATTTCTTTGAGGATCGGGGAATCGGCGTGAAACAAGGCGACGTCTCGCTCCCCGAACCGGCGGAGGATGTCCATCGCGTCATCATGGTCGGCTACGGACCGTGCGGAGAAATTCTCACCGGCATCCTCTCCGGCTACCATGTTGAGGTCGTAGTCATTGAGATGAATGTCGATACCGTAACGCGCCTCACTCGAAAAGGAATCAACGCGCTGCACGGCGATGCGCGTCAACGTACCATTCTGAAGCTCGCCGGCGTTGAAAAAGCGCGCGCCATCATCATCACGTCTTTCGCTGCTCCTACGGCTGAAATCACGGCAGCCGCCCGCAGCATCTCCCCGGACATCGCCGTGATGGCCTACACCGCTTATCACCAAACCGCCTTCGCCCTGCGCCGAGGTATGCTCCGCAAGGATGATCAATCTCTTTTCTTCTCCGGGGAGGAAGAAGTCGCTCTCGCTATGACAAGCACCTTGCTCAATTACTTCGGTGCTACCAAGGAGCAGATCGCCCGGGAATGTGATCACGCACGCGCCAGCTTCGCACGCCGCGCTATCCTGGGACAGAAAAAGAAGCATAAGAGCCGAGCGCATTAATGCTCTTATAAGCAACGTTTAGAAATAAAATCTGACGCATCTCCGCTCAAAAAACGGGCTTGACATCTGAGCAGGCGATCACTATACTGTCGCGCGGATGCGTGTTGCCCGCGCGCACGAGAGGCGCGGCAAACTACTCGCCTCCACAACTTGACCCGCATTCCGGCGGGAGAGTTGCACGAGGTTCGTTCCGCATCTGTTCTCCCACTAACATCTTGATCACATGCTTCAGTTTTTCAAAAAGCTTATCGGGTTGTTCTCGACGGATATCGGGATCGACTTGGGCACGGCCAATACCCTGGTTTACATCAAGAATCAGGGCATTGTGCTGCGGGAGCCATCTGTCGTTGCCATGAAGGGCAATAAGGTGGTGGCTGTAGGCGAGGAGGCTAAACGCATGCTCGGTCGCACTCCGAGTAACGTGCTGGCGATTCGTCCGCTTAAGGACGGCGTGATTGCCGACTTCGACGTAGCGGAAAACATGCTGCGTTACTTCATTAAGAAAGCAATCCAACATCGCAGCGTTCGCGGTCCGCGCATCCTCATCGCTCACCCCTCCGGCATTACCGAAGTGGAGCGACGGGCCATCGAGGAATCTGCCTACAACTCCGGAGCCAGTCAGGTGCAGCTCATTGAGGAGCCGATGGCGGCCGCCATCGGCGCCGGACTCCCGGTCAATGAGCCGCTGGGCAACATGATTGTGGACATAGGAGGCGGCACCACTGAGGTGGCTATCATCTCGCTCTCCGGCATCGTCCACAGCCAGTCTGAAAAGTGCGGAGGCGACGCACTTGACGACGCGATTGTGCGCCACATGCAAACGGCTCACAACCTGCTCATCGGCACGCGCACCGCAGAGGATATCAAGATCCAGATCGGGTCGGCGCATCCCCTGCAAAAGGAACAGACGATGGCGGTGCGAGGCCGTGACCGAGGAACCGGGCTTCCAAAAACCGTAACCGTGCGCTCCGAGGAGGTGCGCGAGGCGTTGCAGGATAAACTCGACATCATCGTGAATGCCGTGCGGCAAACCTTGGACCACTGCCCCCCGGAGCTGGCGAGCGATTTGTACGACCGAGGAATCACAGTGGCAGGGGGCGGCGCCTTGTTGCAAGGCCTGCGTGAGTTGTTGCACGAGCAGACGGGTCTGCCGATTGAGATATCGGAGGATCCTCTGAGCGCTGTAGCGGAAGGGACGGGCAAATGCTTACAGGAGAGCGATGCTCTGTTCAGGAACAGCGATTAAAGGAGTATCTGTGCGACTTGGCATGGCGTGGAATACTCCGTATCGGGAAGAAAAGGAGTTCGGTCCGCGCGCCCGAGAAGCTGCTATGTCGTGGAGACCACGCAGATTAAATTCCATAAACTGAAATATAGACATTGAACACTTTCAAGAAAATGATCACTACTGTGAAACGCCTCTTCGGATTCGGTCAGGCCAATCCGAAAGAAGGGACTACCATCATTGTAAACTCTGAGCAGCTCGAGCGACGAGTTGCCTTGCTTGAGGACGGTGTGCTGGAAGAATACAGCATCGAGCGTGAGGGAGAGAACAACATTGTGGGAGGCATTTTCAAGGGCCGTGTCAGAAACATTGAACAAGGGCTCAAAGCCATGTTTGTGGACATCGGATATGAGAAAAACGCTTTCCTGCACTTTTGGGATGCCCTGCCTCTTGCACTGGATTCCTCTCTCGAGGAGATTCATAAAGAAGGACGTCCGCGCCACCAGTCACGCAAGATTACCAGCAAGGACATACCAAACATCTACCCGATAGGTTCGGAAATCATGGTGCAAGTGACCAAGGGTCCCATCGGCTCCAAAGGTCCGCGCGTGACCACCAACATCTCACTGGCAGGACGCTATATTGTGCTCATGCCCTTCACCGATCAGTTCGGCATTTCGCGCAAAATTGACGACCCGAAAGAACGCCAGCGATTGCGCCAGATCGTGCAAAAACTCAACGTGCCGGAGGGGATGGGCATCATCATGCGCACAGTGGCGCAGGGACAGCGTTTCCGCCATTTCGTGCGGGATTTGGCCATGCTGCTCCAGCAATGGCATGAGGTAGAGGAGAAGTTCGCTGCCGACCGCAATCCGCATTGCGTCTATCGCGAGCCGGATCTCATCGAACGCACTGCCCGCGACTTCCTTACGGACAACGTGGACACCATCCTCTGCGATAACCAGGAAACTACGGAGCGCATGCAAGAGATAGCCGGTAAGATTTCTCGACGCGCCAAACGGCATATCCGGTACTACCCCACCACGCAGCCGATTTTTGAGGAATTGGGCGTAGAAAAACAGATCAGCGAAGCTTTTCAACGCCAAGTGCTGCTGCCTTGCGGCGGCTATCTCGTGATTGACGAGACCGAGGCCCTCATCGCCATCGATATTAACACCGGTCGCAATAAGGGCAACAAGGACCTTGACAAGACGATTCTGCAAACCAACCTTGAGTCAGCCCGTGAAATTGCACGACAACTGCGACTGCGCAACATCGGCGGCCTGGTCGTGGTGGACTTCATCGATATGCGTCACCGCAAAGATCAGCAAACCGTTTACAAGGCCATGAAAGATGCTCTCAAACGCGATAAGGCCAAGACGCAGGTGATGCAAATCACGCCCATCGGCCTCATGGAGATGACGCGCCAACGCCTCAATGAGTCTCTGCTGGACTACGTGAACGACTACTGTCCCTATTGTCACGGACGCGGACGCATCAAGAGCGTAATGACGATGAGCGTGGAAATTCAACGTCAGCTGAAAGCGACCATTATGCGTTACCGTGAAAGCGTTGGAGATATGGTGGTGGTGGTGAACAGCAGCGTGCTCTCGCGATTTAAAAATGAGGATGCCAACTTGCTCGTGGAGCTGGAGCGTCAGAGCGCCGGACGCCTCATTTTCCGCTCTGATCCCTCCATTCACCGAGAGTCCTTTGCCATCTTGGACGCCTCCAACAACAAGCCGCTTTACCAGGTGAATATGTAACTCAACTTGCACGCATCAGCGCCTATGCAAGCCTCTCTTCGCTTCCTGTTCGGGCTCTTCCTGCTCTGCTCGTGCGCATGGGCGCAGACTGAACACCTGCCCAAGCCGCGTGCCATCGTCATTTTCTATGCCGATGACTTGGGCTACAATGACACGTCAGCGTACGGGTGCAGCAAAGCTCCCTGCCCCCACCTGGAAACCTTGGCGCAGCAGGGGCTCGTCTTCACAGATGCACACAGCTCCAGCAGCGTGTGCACCCCCTCGCGCTACTCTTTGCTTACCGGCACCTACGCCTGGCGTTACCGCGGCATGGGCATTCTTCCCGGGAATGCCCGGCTTGTCCTGCCTGTCAAAGGCGAACAGCTCACCCTGCCGGCCATGATGCAGCTCGCCGGCTACCGCACTGCCGCTATCGGCAAATGGCACCTCGGCCTGGGACGCGGTGAAGAACCTCCGGATTGGAATCGCCTCATTTCCCCCTCCCCGCGCGAGGTCGGGTTCGATGAATCCTTTATCATGGCCGCCACGGGCGACCGTGTGCCTTGCGTCTTCATTCAGAACGGGCGCGTGGTGAATTTGGACGCTGCGGATCCCATCCTCGTGAATTATGAACCCTCCTTCCGCTTTCCCAACGAGCCGGTGGCGGCAGATATGACCGAGGAGCAGCTGGCCGCCTGCCTCAAACCCTGGGGACGCAGCGCCGATAAACAGCACGATAAAACCGTTATCAACGGCATTTCCCGCATCGGTCACATGTCCGGCGGCAAATCCGCCCTTTGGAAAGACGAAGAAATTGCAGACCGTCTTAACGAGGCTGCCGTGCGTTTCATCCGCGAGAATGCAGACTGCCCCATCTTCCTCTACTTTTGTGCAAATGACATTCACGTGCCGCGCGACCCGCATCCACGATGGCGCGGTAAAAGTCAGTTGGGCATCCGTGGGGATGTGACGGTGCAAATGGACAACAGCCTGGGCGTCGTACGCCGTGCGCTTGCAGAAGCCGGATACAAGCCGGAGGAAACACTGCTCATCTTTACCAGCGACAATGGCCCGGTCATAGCAGATGGATACTTGGACGGCGCTCCCCGGGACTGCGCCGGGCACAATCCCGCCGCTCCTTACTCCGGTGGCAAATACACCCTGCGCGAGGGCGGCACCCGCATGCCTTTCATCGTGCACTGGCCGAGTGTCGTGCACCCCGGCAAATCCGCCGCCCTCATCAGTCAGGTGGATCTTTCGCGCTCCCTCGCCCGCCTCGTCGGTTTTTCCGATATTCCGCAGGATTCCATGCGTGACAGCCAGAACATGCTTCCGGCTCTCTGCGGGCTCAGCAAGCAGGGACGCAGTGAATTGCCGGAACACAACCACGCCGTCAACCTGGCTCTTCGCTTCAATCACTACAAACTCATGCCCGGCGCCGGTGGGTCCTGGCAACTTTTTGACCTCTCCACCGACCCCGCAGAGCAACACGATATTGCCCCGGAACAACCGGAGCTGGTGCGGTCACTTATTCAACGCCTGAACGCCATCAAGCAACAAAACGGAGGCGTCAATCGTCCCCTGCCTGCAACGGTCACAGACACGTGATCATCTCGCGTCGAATCAGAGTCTGCGTTTCCATGACTTCGCCAACGGCCGGTATGCGGCGCCACCAGGGCGTGTCCATGGTCGCGTAGATACGTGCGACGGCTTCTAAAAAGTTTGCCTGCTCAAAGGCATCTTTTTCACGTCCTCGATTCTGCACGCGCCTCAGAGCCTCCTGCACCGGAATATCCAGCCAAATCGCCATATCCGGCGCCGGGGCAAAAGCTTCATTGCGACGCCGTATCTCTTCCACATCCTCCCCCGTTGCCCCCTGGTAGGCCATCATGGACGGATAATAACGATCCAACAGCACCCATTTGCCCTCTGTCAGGGCAGGCAAGATCACTTTCTGCACGTGTTCGCGCCTGTCGCGCAGCAAATACTCCACTTCCTTTTGCACTTCGAGGCGTTGCCCGGACGCCGCAGCTGCCCTCACTCGCCTCCCCCACTCGCCGTGTGTCGGCTCAAAGCTTGTCACCACTTCTTTGCCTTGCTCTTCCAAGTACTGCTTCAGCAGACCTATCTGCGTGGACTTCCCGGTGCCATCCACCCCTTCAAATACGATAAGTTTTCCCCGTCCCATACTTGAAAGACTACCATATTCTTCCGACCCTGACAAACACCTAAATTGGCATGTTCCAACAGAAGAAGCTTCAAGCGCGCTACATAAGATTCCAGCGCGGGTCCTCGTACCAGGCAGGGGAGAAGAAGCCCAAGTCACGGAAGAGAGTAGGCACAGCCGTTGAGGCGGCTTTATAGGAGATCAGGAGGCGATCCTTCCATCGACTGTCAGGTTCCACCGCACGCAGCATGCGGCAACAAAAGATGAGCGCAGCAGCAGTTCTGCCCGGAATGGCGAGACGATCCAACTCTATGCGCACAGCCTCCGGAGCATCCTGAAATTTCGGGGAAAACCAGCGCCTGTTCCAAACGCGGAATTGGTGGGCGCAGGCATTGCGGATTTGCGAGAGCAGGGAGATGCCGAAAAGGAAGTACTCCTCGCTGTCAAATTGCATGGCCTCCGCGATACGCTGCACCAACTCCGGCTCCAAAGCGCTTTGCAACAGCTCATTCAAGTGCCCAAAATTGGCAAACTCCACAAAACTCCACACCGGTACCGTCTCAATCGTTGCACCTCGTTTGATTTCCTCATCCCAAGCGGCGTATAGTTGCTTATCTTTGCGAAAATTATCGGCCATGCGCGCCATAAGAGAAGCGGAATCTGCAGCACCCTCCTGAGTCTCGAGGAAAGAAGATCGCATCCCGCTTTTGCTGGTCTGGGGAGTGCTGGAATGGGTATAGAGCGACCACTGATGGGCAATTTGCGTACGCAAGGCAAGCTCCATGATCGAAATGGCGCCGAAGAGAAGCTCACGGAGATCCCGGTCAAAGTTGTAGAGGATAAGCACTGTTTCCCAGCATGTGCCGAGGCGGAAACGCGGGCTCGCAGCGCTATCTGCATTTTTGACTGTCTCAAGAAAAGAGGTCCAGTAGGCAGAGATGCGATAGTAATTGATGTATCGCAGTTTGCTCTCAATTTCATTCTCCAGTTCATCAGCACTCAATCCACGGGAACTTCGCATACCGCGAGCCACCAGGATGCGCGCCTGTTCACGGAACGTTTTGTACGGCTTGGCCATGGCGTTCGTTTAATTTTAAATCATCAACATGTTCTCTTATTCCGCCTCCTCAGCGATATCCTCATCCGGCAGGTTGTCGGGATCCTCAGCGGCTTCGTCATCGGGTATGGAGGCATCGGCTTCGTCGGCGAGCGGGTCGTGCTTAGTGCACAGAGGACGGGGTTTTGTCAAATCGGTCATCGTTTCTGTGTAAGCTGAGCCTTGGTACTCGCAGCCGGAATGGGCGACCATACCGGTATCTCGGCAAAGGCGGATGCCCTGCTTCCGGGCGCCGGCGGGAGAGGTGCGGATATTGCCCATGGCATAGCCGCGCGCAGCCGCGCACTGCATGATTCCCACCCATAGCGGCAACGCCACAGTGCCTCCATACGCTTTGTCGGCAATGGTAACAGGACGGTCAAATCCCACCCACACCGAGGCAGTCAGATCAGAAGTAAAGCCACAGAACCATGCATTGCGGTAGGCGTTGGTAGTACCGGTCTTTCCGCCGCAGGGAAACTTGAAGCCCATGCGCTGCACTCCGGCTGCCGTGCCGCCCGGCTTGGTAATCTGCTGCAGAATGGAGGAGATAGCGTTGGCGGAACGTGAGGAAAGCACACGGCGCACAGCGGCGGGATTGTGCCACAATACGTGCCCTTCCGAATCAGTAATGCTCTGAATGATGTAGGGCGAAGGTCGCACCCCTCCGTTAGCGAACATCGTGTAGGCAGAGGCAACTTCCAGAGGCGAGGCTTCCCACGTGCCCAGGTAAATTGTGGGACCGGGCTTTTTTGAAGTTTTCGGGAAGCCGGCCATGAGTCCGGTGTTGATTACATTGTTCAACCCGGCTCGGTTGCCCACGCGCACGGACATGGTATTGCGACTTTTGAGCAGCCCCCAACCAGCGGGATGAGGACCGGTAAAGCGACCATCGGAGTTACCGGGGAACCAGTGACGCGCACCGATGATTTCTCCCGGTTGAATGCGACCATCGGACACAATACTCTGTGGCCCTCCTCCGCGTTCAAAGAAGGTGGCATACACAATGGGCTTGAAAACAGAACCCACTTGACGGCGACTCTGTACGGCGCGGTTGAGTGGCGATTCCTTGCTGTCGCGTCCCCCAACTACCGCCAGCAGTGCACCCGTCGCATTATCGATGACCACACAGGCAGACTGAATGTACTTCGGTCGTGCCTTGTCAGCCTCTTCGGGGGAAAGACCGGCGATAGAAGCTTGGAACTGAGCACGCGTCTGGTGTGGCCACCCTCGGCGTTTCTCAAACATATCAACGAGGCGAGTGTCGATCTCACGCATTACATCGTCCTGTAAATCAACATCCAGCGTCGTGCGCACCACCAACCCTCCGGAGTAGATGGCATCTTCCTTTACATGACGCTGGGCGGAGTCAAGCATGTCCAGGATATGATCAACTTCACTGCGTACCAAATCCAGTGCGTAATTTTCCATGCCTCGCAACGGCGGACGCGTGGTCACAATGGGTTCTGCCAGCGCAGCATGGTATTGATTGCGCGTGATATGTCCGTGCTCCACCAGAAGCTTGAGCACCTTGTCGCGCTGCACCTTCGCGGAACTGGGATTGCGGTAAGGAGAAAACTCATTCGGACTGCAAACAATGCCTGCAAGCATAGCCGATTCACCGATTGTGAGTTCTCGTGGCTGTTTGTTAAAATAGCCCTTGGCTGCTTGCTTGAGTCCCAAAAACGTGTGCCCCCAAAAAACGCGGTTAATGTAGCAGGTGAGAATAGTTTTTTTGTCGTACGTGGCCTCCATGCGGCGAGCAAGCGCCATTTCCGTGAGCTTAGCATCCATGGTACGCTCGCGGTGATTGTAAGTGTTTTTGGCGAGTTGCATGGTAAGAGTGGAAGCTCCTTGAGTAGTGCGATGATGCTTGAAAACCTGCGCTACCGCGCGCAGGAGGCCACGCGGATCAATGCCGCCGTGCTTCCAGAAGGAACGGTCCTCCTGCATGATGAGCGCCTGAATAAAATAAGGAGGCACTTCGGTTTCCAAGTTTTCAATGCTGCGGCGATTTTCACCGTGCAGTGTGCCGATCTCGTTGCCTTTGCGATCCAGCACGATCGTGCGCTCGGGCATGCGCAGGATTTGCGTGATGTCGTAGCGCTCAGCTTTGATGCCGTACACCACGGCAAGAATTGCCGCAAACACGAACCCCACAAAAGACAGGCTGATGACAATGCGTACAAGTTTGGGCAACGCACGCGTCAGGAAATACACGAGCCGAAAAGGAAAGGTGAACAGCAGCCAGAGAGCCCTCCATACACTCATGCCTTTTTGGGGAGGCTTGCGAAAATCATCCAGTGGGTTGAGTTCGCGTGCGTGGCGAGTGTACTGCCGCTCCGGCAGGGGAGAGCCGAAAACGTCACTTCCCGGTTCTGTCGGCGGCGCGTCCTCCTCCGGCAGGTGAGCGCGCAGACGTGCCCGCGGCGCAGCCTGCACGTAAGGCGTCTCCACATTCCGTCGCGGGTTGCGGGGATCGGAGACATCGCGCTCTTGCGGCTTGTAACGCATGAAGTGGGTAGAGAGAAAAATTACGGCGTAGAATCATCCTCCGCAAACAGCTCATAAGCGATGGAATCCGTGATGCGTACCGTGGCAAACTCTCCCACCGGCAGACTCTTGTCCACGTGCACCGCTCCGTCCACATCCGGCGCATCCCACGCACTGCGAGCGATCCCGGGGGCGTCCACCAGCACGCGCATTTGTCGTCCTACGGCGGCCCGTCCAATTTCATCCGCTATGTCGGCCAGAATCATATTCAGTTCATTGGCACGGCGTTTGCGCGTAGCATGGTGTACCTGGTCTCTCCTGTGTGCAGCGGGGGTTCCTTCTTCGCGTGAGTAGGGGAATACACCGGCGCGCTCGAAGCGAAATTCGCGCACGAAGTCGCACAGCTCGTCGTGATCCCGCTCGGTTTCCCCGGGAAGCCCGCTGATGAAGGTAGTGCGCAGACCGATCCCCGGCACCTCGTTGCGGATGCGAGTGAGCAGACGGCGAATGCCGGCTCCATCCGTTCGCCGTCGCTGTTCCTCAAGAATGTGATCGGCAATGTGCTGCAAAGGGATGTCCACGTATTTGAGCGCTTTGTCGCACTCGGCCAGCGCAGCAACAAGCTCGTCATCCCAATGCGCCGGGTGCGTGTAGAGTACGCGCAGGTAGAAATCGCCCGGTATCTCATTTGCTACGCGCAGCAGCTTTGCCAATGTGTCCCCGCTCGCCGGACGATCCAGCCCGTAGTAAGTTGTGTCCTGCGCAATGAGGTTCACCTCCTTCACGCCACTTGCGACCAGCGCTTCAATCTCGCGCAGCACGTTGCGCAACGGTCTGCTGCGAAAGCCCCCGCGAATGCGTGGAATCGCACAATAAGCGCAGGCGTGATTGCATCCCTCGGCGATTTTTACGTAGGCATAGTGCGATGGCGTAAGCCGAAAGCGCATCGCGCCGAAATCTGGCGTCAGTTTCGACACGTTTGTCCGGTACACCTTCCGCGCGTCTTTCCCGGATAGGATCTCACGGGCTATCTGTGCTATCTCACCAACGAGATCCACTCCCACCCAGGCATCCACCTCCGGCATCAGCTTTACCAGTTCGTCTGTGTACCGCTGCGCCAAACACCCCGCCACCACAATCTTCTGCCCTGCTGCACTGCGCCCGGCTTCCCGCGCACGCGTCCATCCGAAGATTGTATCAATCGCTTCCTGTTTCGCCGCATCAATGAAAGCGCATGTATTTACCACCAGCAGCTGCGCCTTTTCCGGCTTGCTCTGTCTGTAGCCCCCCGCCAACAACCTGTCTGCCATCACCTCTGAGTCTGTTAAATTCTTGGCACACCCCAGCGTTACTATGGCAAACTTCTCTCGCATGCCCCTATCATACCACACTACCCTGCCTGAACTCAATTACGATTTGGTAAATTCCGACGCGCAAGTTTGACACCGCATTGCTTCAAACGCAAAATTCGCAATCGATTTTTCTCGCCATGAGAGAGAGAATATGGTAAAAGGCAGAGACTACAACAGCCATGAGCGATACCATTTTCACACATATTGACCGGTATTTAGAGCTGGGACGCTCGATATTGAGCCCGGCTCTGTACTTAGGGACAGGCATGCCGCCGTACTGGATGAAAGCGGCGTCGTACACTCCAATAGCGGAGGATGCTCCGGCGTTGACAGCGGAAGACATGGAGAAGCTGGTTGAGAGCTGTACTGATGAGGAAAAACGCAAGACGTTGAGTGAGCAAGGCGCAGTGGACTTCATTTTCTCCGGACCGGGAGGAAAACACCATGCCTATGTGTACAAGCAGGACAGCGGACCTCTGATGGTGGTGACGTCCCTGTCGGTGGACGCTTACCTGCGGCAGGGCTTGGATTGCAGGTGTTCGGATATTCATTTGCCAACCGCATGCCCTCCAACATGGCGTCGCTTCGGAACCCTGCAACCGATATGGCAGGGCGCGCCAACGCTGACAAAAGAGGATACCCTCGCACTTGCCGAGGGACTTCTGAGCGAGGAGGATTGGTCGAGACTCAGGGAAGTGGGCGATGCTGACTTTGCATATGCTAATGAACACGGACGCTATCGCGCTTCAGTGGTGAAACAGCGCCTCGGATATGATCTTTCTTTCCGCATCATTGACAGCAAAATTCACACGATGAGCGAGATCAACCTGCCTGAGGAATACGTCAAACCGCTTACGCGCTTCACCAACGGTCTCATTTTGGTGACCGGTTCAGCGGGTTCCGGCAAATCCACAACGCTTGCCAGCATCATTCAATTCATCAATGAGGACCGGCACGACCACATCATCACACTGGAAGACCCCATTGAGGCAGTGTTCGAACCATCGGGCTGCCAAGTGAACCAACGCCAAGTTCATCTTCACACTGAATCTTTCGCGCGCGCTCTGCGAGCAGCTTTGCGCGAAGACCCGGATGTGATCATGGTAGGCGAGATGCGCAACCTGGAAACCATTTCCCTGGCGCTGACGGCGGCAGAGACGGGTCACTTGGTACTCGGCACCCTGCACACCGGGTCTGCTGCGCGCACCATTGACCGAATCCTGGACGCTTTCCCGGTAGACGAACGCGAACACATACGCATTATGGTGTCGGAATCTCTGCGCGGGGTGCTCTCTCAGCAGCTGATTCCCAAAAAAGACGGGAGCGGGCGTGTGATGGCCCTTGAGATGCTGGTGAATACGGCGGCCGTGGCCAACTGCATCCGCGAGGGCAAGACTTTCATGATACCCGGAATTATTCAGACCGGCAAGTCCATCGGCATGCGTCTCATGGACGACTCTCTGCAGGAACTCTACCTCAAGGGCATCATCAATGCGGAAGAGTGCAACTCTCGCAGCACGGATAAAGTGACTATGGAACGTTTCCTGCAGGACCATCCGGAATCTTCCATTGCCTGATGTAACACAGAAAACTTTATACCTGACCAGACTCATGGAACCCAAAATTAACACCTACTTTAAGACGCTCATTGAGCGGGGGGGCTCAGATCTTCACCTCTCGGAGGGACAACCACCGAAGGTTCGCGTGCATGGCGACATCACGTCCATTGATGAACACGTGCTCACGCACGAGGATATGGTGGAGTTGATGCAGCCCATCTGCGACCCGAAACTCTGGGAAAGTTTTGAGAAGTGCGGCGATGCTGACTTCGCGTACGAAATGGACGAACAGTCCCGCTTCCGCTGCAACTACATGAAGCAGCAACGCGGATATTGCTGCGTATTTCGTATCATCCCTACCAAGATTCTGACGCTTGAGGAGCTGAATGTGCCTGAGCAGATTAAGCGCTTGGCTGAGATGCGCGCGGGACTGGTGCTGGTGACCGGCCCCACCGGCTCCGGCAAGTCAACTACTCTGGCCGCCCTCATCGATTACATCAACACCAACTTCGCACGCCACATCATCACTGTGGAGGAACCGATCGAATTCGTCCATTCATCCAAAAAGAGCATAATCACTCAGCGCGAAGTGCCCACCAACTGCGCCTCTTTCGCGGACGGTCTGCGGGCTTCGTTGCGCGAGGATGCGGACATCGTCCTCGTGGGTGAGATGCGTGATCTGGAAACCATTTCGCTTGCTCTTACTGCCGCAGAAACGGGTCTGCTCGTCTTCGGCACCCTGCACACCAACAACGCCCGCAAGACGGTGGATCGCATCATCGACGTGTTCCCGGCAGAGCAACAAGCTCAGGCGCGAACCATGCTGGCCGGCTCGCTGCGCGGCGTGGTGGCCCAACTGCTTATGAAACGCTGCGATAGGCCCGGACGCGTGGCAGTGAACGAAATTCTCTTCGCCACACCTGCCGTAAGCGCAATTATCCGTGAGGGCGCCACACAGAAGCTGGCGGATGTTATCGTTGGCGGTAAGGGCTTGGGCATGCAGTTCATGGATGATGCTGTTTGGCAAAAGCTGCAGCAGGGCATTGTCTCCCCGCAGGAGGCGTACATGAAAGCTATCGATAAGGCCCGTTTCAAGAACTTCCTGCCTCCGGACGCTGCTGCTCTGGCCAATGCCGGAGGAGCATGAAGCCTCGCACAAATTGCAAAACTTTCAGATGGAATTCCCGACGCGCGAAGCTGTCGGGACTGTGTGGGCGTCCGGTCAAGAACGGGGAGCTGTTGCGGGTTGCCTGAATCCGTAAGATTTACAAGTGCGTCTCCGCTCGCGGTATGGCAGCATCCGCCCGAGTCATTTGTCCGAGGGCGCGTCGGTATTCCATCGGGAACACTTTCACAAAGTTCGGCAGAGCGTTATCGTAATCCGCTAAGATGTCCCGCGCCCGTTGTGAGCCCGTGTATCTTGCGTGCTCCTCAAGCAGAGAGCGCAGACGTGCCACGTCTTCCGGGTCCGTCACTGGATCCAAGTCAATCATATCCAAGTTGCAATAACGGTCAAACAAATGCTGCTCGTCCCACACGTAGGCTATGCCACCGCTCATTCCCGCTCCGAAATTGTGTCCTGTCTTTCCCAACACCACCACGCATCCTCCCGTCATGTACTCGCAGCAGTGATCTCCGGCTCCTTCCACCACGGCGCAGGCTCCTGAGTTGCGTACAGCGAACCGCTCTCCCGCTTGTCCGCGTATGAAGACCTTCCCGCTCGTTGCACCGTACAAAATGACGTTGCCTGCAATCACGTTGTCTCCCGGCACGTAGCGGCTTCCCGGAAACGGAGTGATGATGATCTTGCCTCCGGAGAGCCCCTTGCCGACATAGTCGTTAGCCTGTCCCTGAAGGGATAAGGTAATTCCATGAGCGAGAAAGGCTCCGAAGCTTTGTCCGGCCGTTCCTTCCAAGTGGATGGTGATGGTGTCATCCGGGAGACCTGCATGGCCGTATTCGGAGACCACGTAATACGAGAGACGAGTGCCAACGGCACGTTGTGTGTTACTGATGTTGACGTGCAGCTTCACCGGCTTGCCTTCCCGCAACGCGGGAGCTGCTTCCGACATCAGTTCCTCATCGAAGGCCGTGCAGTCGTTGGTGGTATGGTGAGCGCCGGACACGTGCAAAGACTCAGCGCGCAAGATGCGTGTGAAGTCAAGGCGCCTCGCCTTCCAGAAGTCAATAGCTCGGTTCACGCGCAGCAAATCGGCGCGTCCCACGGCTTCGTCTATGCTTCGCAAGCCCAACGCGGCTAAATATTCACGCACTTCGCGCGCTACAAAGCGCATGAACGAAACGATGTACTCCGGCTTGCCGCGGAAGCGCTTGCGCAGTTCCGAATCCTGCGTGGCCACCCCCACCGGGCAAGTGTTCTTGTTGCACACGCGCGCCATGATGCAGCCCAGCGCAATGAGCATGGAAGTCGCGAAACCGTACTCTTCCGCTCCCAAGAGCGTCGCGATCACCACATCACGCCCGTTTTTCATAAGTCCGTCAACCTGCAGACGCACCTTGTCGCGCAGTCCATTCAACACAAGAGTTTGATGCGCTTCCGCCACACCGAGTTCCCAAGGCATGCCGACATACTTCACCGACGTGAGAGGAGAGGCTCCCGTGCCCCCGTCATGCCCGGAAATGAGTATCATATCCGCTCCGCCTTTCGCTACACCCGCCGCCACGGTGCCCACTCCCACTTCTGACACCAGTTTCACGCTCACGCGGGCCTTCGGGTTGGCGTTGCGCAGGTCAAAGATCAACTCCGCCAAATCCTCAATGGAGTAAATATCGTGATGCGGAGGCGGTGAAATGAGCGTAACCCCCGGAGTGGAATGCCGTACACGCGCTATCTCCTCGTTGACTTTCCCACCCGGAAGCTGTCCGCCCTCACCCGGTTTAGCGCCTTGAGCTACTTTGATTTGAATTTCTTTAGCATGAGCCAGATACTCGGCAGTTACGCCGAATCTCCCACTGGCTACCTGCTTCACTGCCGAGCAGCGATCTTCTCCATTTGGTCCCGGGACGTAACGAACGGGATCCTCGCCCCCCTCGCCGCAATTACTCATAGCACCAATGCGATTCATGGCCTCGGCAATCATCTCATGCGCTTCTTTGGAGATGGCTCCGAAACTCATTGCACCCGAGACAAAGCGGTGCATGATGCTCTCCTCACTCTCCACTTCATCAAGCGGAATCGATTGCGTATCAACAAACTCTAGAAGCCCTCGCAGGGTGCAAAGAGTCTCCGAGTTTTCATTCACCATCTCGGAAAATACTTTGAACTGCGCGTAGTCGTCATTTCTCAGCGCCTTCTGAAATTGCCCGATGACCTTACTCGTCCAGATATGCTTTTCCCCGCCTTTTTTCCACTTGTAGATGCCGGCGTTTTCCAACTGCTCCTGCGGTTCAAAGACGAAATCTCGGGCGCGTTTCAGGCGCGCCACCGCCTCGCTCGCTATCTCCTGCAGACCGATGCCTCCCACGCGCGACGAGGTTCCCGGGAAGAAGCGCGTCACCACCTCTTCCCCCAGTCCGATTGCCTCGAATATTTGCGCCCCCCGATACGAGCGGAGTGTTGATATCCCCATCTTGCTCATTGTTTTAAGCAGGCCGAAGTCAACAGCCTCCAAATAGTTCTCCACGGCCTTTGTAGCCGACACCGAAGGATTCAGTTTGCCCTCCTGGGCCAGCTGCACCAGTGTACTCATGGCCAGCCAAGGACACACCGCTGTGGCGCCATAGCCCAGCAACAGAGCAAAATGCATCACCTGCCGAGCCTCGCCCGTTTCGGCAATGACGCCTGTGCCTGTGCGTACGCCCATCTCGCGCAGCTTGGCATTCACCGCTGCCACAGCAAGCAGACCGGGAATCGGAGCTTCATTACCGGAGAGTTCTCGGTCAGAAAGAATAATGATGCGACGTCCTCGACGGATAGCTTGTTCTGTCTGTCTCTCCAGCTCTGCAAGCGCTTCTTGCAGACCGGTCGGCGAGAGTGAAGAAAATCCGGTGGAAAGCGTGATGCAGCGAAAATCTTCCTCTTTGTTGCTCTTGAGAGCTTCCAAGTCACTCAACGTCAAAATCGGGCGAGCCAATTTGATGATGCGTGCCATCTGCGGGGTTTCATCCAGGATATTTGCCGGGTTGCCGATGAAAGTGGTAAGCGACATCACCAATTGCTCGCGGATGGGATCGATGGGCGGGTTCGTCACTTGGGCGAATTGCTGCTTGAAGTAATCAAAGAGCAATTGCGGACGCTCCGAGAGCACCGCCAATGCAGCATCATTCCCCATGGCATACACCGCATCATGCGCTGTATCTGCCATTGGCAGCAGAAAGTGTTCCACCTCATCCGCCGTATAACCGAACAGTGTCTGTGCCGTCTGAATGCGTCCGATGGGCACATGCGGCGCATCCACGCTGTCAAAAATGCCGTGAATTTTGATACGATTCTCCTGACACCAACGGCGATAGGGACGCAATCTGGCCACCTTTGTTTTTGTTTCGGCATTGTAGGAGATGCGTTTGGTAGCGAAATCAATCCAGATGATCTCCCCGGGCTTCAGGCTTCCTCGCTTCACCACCCGGGTCGGGTCGGTGTCCAGCACTCCCGCCTCACTGGCCAGGATGAAAAGTCCATCCTCATCCAGTTCATAGCGAGCGGGACGCAGTCCGTTACGGTCCAGAATGGCCCCCGCCCCCAGTCCGTTGCTGAAGCAGACGGCCGCCGGTCCGTCCCATGGTGCCATAAAGCCCGAATGATAGTCGTAAAACCCGCGCAAGTCCTCGCCGATGAAATAGCGCGCGCCAAAAGCTTGCGGAATGAGCATCATCATGCTGTGCGGCAAACTCCGCCCCGCCGTCGTCAGCAGCTCCAGCGCATTGTCCAGACTTGCGGAGTCGCTCTGTCCCGTCGGTATCACCGGAAGCAACTTCTTGATGTCCTCCCCAAACAGGGGACTCTCCAAGCTTTGCTCGCAGGCGCTCATCTGGTTCAAGTTGCCGCGCAGAGTATTCACCTCCCCGTTGTGCGCCAGGTAGCGGAAAGGATGTGCGAGCGGCCAGCTCGGGAAAGTGTTGGTGGAATAACGCTGATGAACAATGGCCAGACAGCTCTTAAAAAGCGGGTGTGCCAAGTCTTTGTAGAAAAGTGGAAGCTGAGGAGCGAGCAGCAGACCCTTGTACACGATTGTGCGCGCCGAGAGTGAAGCCACATAAAAGCGGTCGCCCAGCTCCGGCAGAGCCGCCGCCACGCGCTTTTCCATGACCCTCCGCAGAATGTAGAGCTTGCGTTCCGTCTCATCACCGTCTTCGCTCGGAGCTGCGTAAAAATACTGCTCGATGTAGGGCGCACATTCCCGCGCGGTGCGTCCTACCGCCTCCTCATCCACCGGCACCTCGCGCCGGCCCAAAATTTTCACGCCTTCCTGCGCCGCAGCTTCCTCCGTCTCTTCCCGACATTTCTCTCGCGCCGTTGCATCTTTCGGCAGGAAATACATCCCCACCGCATACCGACCCGCTCCCAGCAATTCAAACTCGCACGCCTCCGCAAAAAACTCATGCGGTATCTGCAGCAGCATCCCCGCACCGTCTCCCGTTTCAGGGTCGCTTCCTGCAGCCCCTCGGTGCAGCAAACGCTCCAAAATCGCTACCCCTTTTTCCACAATCCCGTGTGATGCTACGGCTTGTGTGTCCACAACCATTCCTACACCGCAGGCGTCATGTTCATGCAGGGGGCTGTAAAGTCCCTGCTCCTGCGGAAAATACGTGCTTGTTCTCACGGTGCTGTCTTCATCTTATCAGTTGTCGGCTCCACAGCTTAGCCAGCGCGGATTCTACCATATTCCCCACATGTTGGCAATCCCATTTTAATTTGCTCTTTTCGGTGAGAATATCAAGATGTTCAAGGATCCTGACGCTTATGAAATTATGTGTTCACGGAGACAGCGGAGAGGAATGAGCAGTGGGCGCGCGCGAAGTACTACGAGAAGAATGTGCTGGAGCATAAAGCAAGCGTGAAAGAGGTGGCGTGGTTTGTGAGCGGGGCGAATATCCACGGGCGGCAGTTGACGGCGGAGGAGCTGGCGGAGTACGGGCTGAACGAGGAGCAGAGCAACAAGGTGCGCATCGGCATTATGCTGGGGAGATACGGCGCGCCGGAGGTGCTGGATGCGCTTTTTGACAGACCGGGGGAGTACGAGTTTGAGGAGGATGTGCTGGCGCGCGGGGGAATATCGCTGGCGGATGCGGTGCGTATCGTAGAGTACGCGAAGGGGGATAGGGATGTGCAGCTGGAGGGGCTGCGCGCGCTGAGGGGAGAGGCTGATGAGAACGGCGTGTATGGGCAAGGGAGGAATATCGAGGCGGCGCGAAGGGTGATGCAGCTTTTCTTGGTGAATAAGGCGAATCCTCTTTACGGGGAGATAGGAGAAGTGGAGGCAGAAAGGACGCGGCACTTTTTGCGGTGGCTTGCGGATTATCAAGGGAGGAAGCTCAAAGAGGTTGAGGAGGATATAGCGTTGCTGGAGGCGCAAGGACTGACAAAGGAGCTGATGGAGAAGTACGGCATAGACCGCCAGCAGGGAGGGAACGAAGAGGTATTGACGCAACTGCGCAACGAGGCGGGGATGTGGAGGATGCTATCAGTGGGCGACTGGGAGAGCGACAGGCTGAAAGAAGTGCGCGAGGCGTACGCGCAAGAGTTTGGCGGCGAGGAAGAGGTGAAGCAGCGATATGTGGAGGACGCATTGGCAACGATGCAGAGCTACAAGCGCAGGCTAAAAACACCGGACATTATCAACAGCCTACCGGAGGAGAAGATTAAGGAGTACCACGGAGCGACCAAAAAGATGAAGTATGCGGGAGCGCGTGCAGAGGTGCATGAATGGCTGAACGAGATGCGCGCGAAGTACGCGAGGAAAGCGGCGGCATGGCGCAAGGCGTACAAAGCGATGCACGAGGAAAAAGACAGAGAGAAGCAAAGAGAGGCGCAGAAAAAGATTATCGAGCTGGGCGCGCCACTGTTGGAAGAGGCGCGTGCGCGCGGGTATATATGGGAATACGGAGACCCGCATGTAAGCAAGCAGATTGGCGATGCGCGAGTAGGGGCGTATATTGCAGGCGCGATAATGGGAGACAGGAAGCTACACTTTGAGTCGCAGCTGTGGGAGTTTGCCAACTACAAGGGGAAGAAGCCGGGATTAAAAAAGAAGTACGATGACGCTTTCTTTGCGAAGTGGACAACGGACGGCATCGACGAGAGCATGAAGATGCTCAAGAATCCTGACTTTTACGAGAGAGAGAAAATAGACGAAGAGTATAAGAAGAGCAAGAGAGCCTTTTTCGAGAATTACGCGGAGGAGAAAATCAAGGAGCTGCAAGCGGAGGAAGAGAGGCTGCGCAACGAGGGCATAGAAGAGGGAGGCATTAGCGACGCAGAGGAAGTTATAAGGAGACAACAGGAGATGTGGCAGCACCCGGCAGAGCATGATGAGCTGCTGGACGAGGCGCAGCGCGCGTATAGCGAGGAGACAGGAGAGCAGATGTGGCTCAATGAGGGAATTAACGAAGCAGGCGAGCGGGTGCGCAACGTGCATTTTAGCACGGATGAAGCACCGGCGGAGAATCAGAAAGCGGATAATGGGTTGCTCGGTAAGGCGTGGGAAGATGCGCAGGAAGGAAAGGAAACAGAGAGACCGAATCTGCGGAGATGCCACGCGCAAGACAAAACAGGGAAGCCGCTTGACAAAGACACGCTTATCACTACACCGCTGGGAAGCCTTAACTGGTTCGAGTTTCCACAGGACGACCACACGCAAGGAGTGTTAAAGAAGAAAGGAATTAAAGACCTGCCTATCAGGTTGAAGGTGGGTAAGCACGAGGCGGAACACCGCGGGTATGGGTGGATGCACGTGTTGAATCACTATGAGGATATGCAGACGGTGGGCGAGTCTCCCCTGCTATTCATGTACAATACGCTTACCAATTTAACGCGCATGGAAGGCAGAGGGGGCGCGCGTTATACACTTGGCGCGCAAAAAGACTACAACGAGGGGCGTGTGTTGGTTGTAGATTTAATGGAGGACGATGGGTGCTATTCCATCGTTACGTGTTACCCTGCATCTGCTCCGAATCAATATGCAGGCTCCGGGCTTTTAGTCGGACGCGCCTTGTTCCGACTTTCTGACAGCAACAGCCAGAACCGAATGGAGTCACGACACCGGATAAATGAAGTTGCTACCGGTACGGAGGGCACTATCGGAAAAGCCAAAGCCGAGAGTAACTTAACACAAGAAGCACCGTCTGTCAACATCTATGACGTGGAAGTTGTGAACGAAAATAAGCAACTTGTTTACAGCCAACCGAAAGAGCCGAGGGCGCACTTTTCTCTCGGGGGAGAGAGGGCGGCGACGTACGGCGAGATGGAGGCGGCGGGGCTGGCGTATTATGACCCGGCGGATGGGAAGAGGAAGTTTGCGCTGCCGACGGCGGGGGTGAGGCTCAAAGAGAATTTTACACCGGGCGAGTTGAATGTGCCGGATAAGGGGCACAAGGATGTGAGTTTGGCGGCGTTGCTGCACTATCCGGAGCTTTTCCGGGCGTACCCTGAGCTGGGGAATATGCGGGTGCGGCTGTACAAGGAGAAAGGCACGGGCGTGAGAGGGTTCTATGCACCGAACGGGACGAAGCCGAAGGAGGGCGCGTATATCGCGCTGAACATGGCGCACGGAACAGACCCGGAGCGGGTACTGAACACACTGCTGCACGAGAGCCAGCACGCTATCCAGCACCATGAAGGATGGGCGCGAGGAGCGGGAGACATGGACAGAAAAGGCGCGCTGAAGTATGTGCGCAAGGCGATGGCGGAGAGGAAGAAGCAAGGGCTGGAGAGTGATTGGGCGAAGGAGAACATGAGCTTTTTGACGAGCCTGCACACTGTGCTGATGAAAGGTAAGGGGCAGGACTTACAGACGGCGATTACAGCGGCGTACTGGCTGAGCCACGGGGAACAGGAGGCGAGATACGCAGGCGAGAGGATGACGGAGACAGAGGGAGGAGTGCCGAGAGTGACGGGAGTGGCGGCAAGCACGGACACTATCGCGGTGCTTCCGGACAAGATAACGGAGCTGGGGGGGATAACGTTTGGCAATGCTGGGATTTACGCGCGGCTGATGGAGAGCAGGCTTGCGCCGGTGGGGGATTTTCAGACCGACCGGAGGCTGTACCAGATAAGGGAGTCTGCGGTGAGGTATGCGCGGCTGCTGAACGGCTTTACGAAGTCGGAGGACAAGACGGGAGAAAGCCTGCTGCTGGAGGCGCAGGGAGTGGCGGAGCGGGCGGTGAGCTTGCTGCCGAATGAGTACCGGGTGGGGCTGGAGCCGTACCGGGTGTGGCTGAGCGTGTTTGCGGAGATGAGCAAGGGAGGATTTGAGGCGGCAGCGCGGGCGAGCGCGATGGTGCCGATGAGGGGATGGGGAGATTTACTCGCAGCTGGGGGCAACGGCAGGATGCCAGACTGCTACCTTGCCAGCGGGGACTCGGAAAGTGGCGTTGCCCTCGCGGTCAATGGTAATCTCCTGCCCTTGGCAGCTGCCGGTAGCCTCAATCCAGCATTCTCCGGCGTGCAACTTGCCCACGTTCATCGTCTTCTCTGCATCGCCTTGGTTGGAAATCAGCAAGGCCAGACCGGAGTGCGAGTGTTGTTCATCCCCTCTGCGCACGAACCCTACGACATGGGAAGCGTCGAAGTAATCCCACTGCTCCCCGTAGGCACGCTCACACCGCAGTTTCAGCAGCGTGTCAATGAGCCCGCGATGGATGGATTTTTCTCCATGCACGCCGTAGTAGTCCCCGTAGAAGAGGCAGGGATAACCCTCTTTTTGCAGCAAAATGAGCGCATACGCCGCTGGCTTGAACCAGTCCGCCACTGGGGATTCAAGGGACTGCCCCGCCTGAGAATCGTGATTGTCCACGAAAGTAACGGCAAGGGTGGGGTGCGTTTGCACAAGCGTCCCCTGCATGAGAGTCCGCAAGTCAAAATCAGCCCCCTTCTGCGAGGCTTGGTGAAGATTGAAGTGCAACGGTACGTCAAAAAGGTCCATCTGCTCCTCGGTTTCATTGAGGAAAAAGGCAAGCTCACCGTCATCATTTTTCCAGCATTCGCCAACAGCATAAACTTCGCGTTGAAACTTCTTTCGCACACTACTCAGGAAGTTTGCGACAAAATCGCGCGAGATATGCTTCACGGCATCCATGCGGAAGCCGTCCAAATGAAATTCCCGTATCGCCCATTCTCCCCAGCGCGTAACTTCCTGCACCACTTCCGGATGCTTGTAATCCACGTTGTCAAACATGAGGTAATCATAATTGCCTTTTTCGCGATCTACGTTGTGGCTCCACCCCTTCCCCTCTCCTTCAATTTTAAAAATTCCTCTCTCGTTGCGACGCGCGTCGTAGTCAATCCCGGAAAAATGATACCAATGCCATTCAAAGTTCGAGTACTTCTTACCGCGTCCGGGGAATGTGAAGTGTGTCCACCCCTCGATTTCGTAGGCATCACCAAGCTCCTCGTAACGATTTTCCTCCCTCACGCGTTTTACGTAAAAGTTTTCTTTCTCATCAGCCCCAGTTTTGTGGTTGAGAACGGCATCGAGATATACCTTGACATGTTGTTCATGGAGCGCTTTGACCATATGATCAAACTCCGCACGTGTGCCGTACTTAGTGCGCACAGATCCCTTTTGGTCAAACTCCCCAAAGTCATAAAGATCATAAGTGGAATAGCCCACGCCGCCGAGGTCTGCCGTCTTATAGGCGGGCGGAACCCAAACCGCAGTGACACCGATTTGCGCCAGGTGCTCCGCATCTTCCGCAAGCTTCTTCCAAAGCAACCCATCGTTGGGCAGATACCACTCAAAATACTGCATCATGACTCCGTTTTCCATGCTCACGAAAATAATCCCGCAAAATGCGAAGAGCAAGAAATTAGAGCTAACTATTAGACGACAAGACAATGAGGTTCACGACGTTCTCCACTCGAAAATCCTGCATGCCAAAGACGCGGAATTTTCAAACCTCAACCCCAATTCCGACAAGATGCCGCAACGCGCACTTTGAAGAAAGGGAATCGGTCAGGAATTTGTCGTGTCCAAGAAACCTTTAATTTTTTGAATACGCGAAGGATGGCGAAGTTTTCGCAACGCCTTTGCCTCAATCTGGCGGATGCGCTCGCGGGTCACATTGAATTGACGACCTACCTCCTCCAATGTGCGCGGATTACCGTCGCGCAAGCCAAAGCGCTGTTCGATGACAGCCCGTTCGCGCTCGTTAAGGGTGTTGAGCACAACAGAAAGCTTTTCACGCAAGGAGTTGAAGGCTGCTCCGTCCATGGGATTCTCCGCACTTTTATCCTCCAGAAAATCTCCGAAAGAGGTATCATCCGAATCACCTACCGGCTGCTGCATGGAAATAGGCTGCTGCGCCATTTTAAGGACACTGCGCACGCGCTCCACCGGCATGTTGCATTGGGTTGAAATCTCCTCCGGCGTAGGTTCCCGACCGAGATCCTGCACAAGCTTTTTTTGCACGCGCATAAGCTTGTTGATAGTCTCTATCATGTGGACGGGAATGCGAATCGTACGAGCCTGGTCGGCGATGGATCGGGTAATGGCCTGCCGAATCCACCACGTTGCATAGGTGGAGAACTTATAGCCGCGGCGATATTCAAACTTCTCCACAGCCTTCATGAGACCCATGTTGCCCTCCTGAATGAGATCCAAGAAAGCAAGCCCGCGATTCGTATATTTCTTCGCGATGGAAATGACAAGGCGCAAATTGGCCTCAATCATCTCCCCCTTGGACTCTTTCGCCTGCTTCATATGCATCCGCATGACTTGGTAGTGTTCCATAAAGTCATCAATGGGCATCCAGAGCTGCATTTCCAGCTCAGAGAGCTTGTCCTGATTTTCCCGATTGTCGGGGTCTATGTCCTGCAGACGACGAATTTTAAGAATGCGCTGACGAATTTCCTTGAGGCGTTCTACAAAATCCTCATAAATTTTCGGCTTGAAAGAAAAGCGCTTGTAAAGCTCGTGAAGCTTGACGATGAAAGATTTAAACTCAAGCTGAGCGGTCTCTACACCCTTGCGGCGTCTGCGAGCCTTCCTCAGTCGCCCATACGAGAGATTGGCGCTTTCGTAGAGTTCCTGCAGCCTGGCGAGGGCGTTCTGAAGAGTGCGGAAATACTGATCACGATGATCAATGTTCTTGTCAATGACCACGCGATCAAAACGCTCCTTGTTCTGGAAGAGTTTGATGGCGAGATCCTCGTAATACTTGGCCACCACGCCGAGCATGTGCAAATTCTTTTGAAGGGCCGTCTCCGCCTGATCAATCTTGCGCGAAAGCTGCACCTCTTCATCTCGCTTGAGCAACTCCTTCTGCCCCATCTGCTTGAGATACATGCGCACCGGATCGTCCAAATCCGCCATTTTTTCGTTCTCATCCTGTTCCTGCGCGGCGTCCTCTTGGACAGGTGCGGCTACTTCGCCCATCTCTGACGCATCAATAATCTTGAAATTCATGCTGCGCAGGCACTCCATGATCTTCCCGTGATCCTCCGGGTCAATCACCTCAGCCGGCAGCACCTCGTTGATGTCATCGTAAGTCAGAAAACCCTGATCGTTAGCTTGCAGCACCAGTTGACGCAAACGTCCCTGAACAACGGGATTCTCAATGAGATTGCCATGCACACCGCCTGAGAGAGCCTTGAGATCTTCGGCCGAAAGCGCCCCCACACCCGAAGGCTCCTCCAACACTTCGACTCCGCACGCGTGAAGGCGCTCAAACAAACGTTCGGTATCCTGCTCCTCAAAGCCCTCGGCTGGCAGAGATGAGATGATGTCATCATCTGTCACATACCCTCCGTTCTTCTTGGCCAGAAAAACGAGGTTCTTGAAAGCGTTTTTGAGGGTGAGATCGTCCGGAAAATACTCCTGGAGCAAGGCGGCAGTGATCTTAACATTCACCGACTTGCGTCCGTCTCCCTTGCCCTTGGACCGACGCTGAGTCCCCGGCGCCTTTGTCGGCTCCTTTTGCTTGATGTCATTCTTTGGGGTAAGCGCTTTGCCCTTCTCCTCAGCAAGAACCTTCGGCGTATTGTTCTTCACAAAATCCTTAGGCGGGGGAGGAGGCACCTTGCGTTCAGACCGTTTTTTCGTTATCTCTTCCTTTTTCTTGGAGGATTCAGCCGAGGTAACGGTTGACCGGACTTTTTTGGGGGCCGTTTTGACGAATGGTTTCCCGGTCTTCGGTTTTGCTGTCGCTTTTCTGGCGCTCTTCTTGGGTTCAACTTTCCGAGGCAACGACTTGGTGATATTTTTTTTCGCAGAAACCTTCTTCACGTCCGGTTTCTTTACTACCGTCTTTTTCACCGTCGCTTTCTTTGCAACCGATTTTTCTACTGCCGACTTTTTTGTCACCGTCTTTTTCGCTGCCAACTTGGCCGTCGGCTTCTTTGCCTCCTTCTCAGCGGCTTTCTTTATGTTCCCCTTGACGGAGACTTTCTTTGCAGCAAACTTCGTCGCACTCTTTTTTTCGGTGCTTTGTTTCGTGCCCCTTGCGCCTTTTCCGGCCTTGATTACAATCGGCTTTTTCTTCGATGACATGATGGTAGAACGTGTGCACACCCCACCCCCTATACGCGTTGTCAAGGGTATCGGCAGGCGTGCGACTATGCTACTACTCGTAACGTCTTCGTCAACTTAATTTCTACAATTATGACACAGAAAACAAAACGTAAAGCGTCAGCGCTCCGCAGCAGAAGCGGGCCATGGCGCCCGGTACTCTGTCCCTGTTTCAGAACTCCTTGCGCGCTACAACCCACGTTGCAGCCAGCAAATGCAATAATATGTAGCCAAGAGCCATCAATACCATCCCGCCTGCCAATCCAACGCCGATTTTTTCTCCGGAAACCAGCTCATCCGCAACAGAAAAAAGGCTGAAATCCGGAATTAACACGGCAACAGCTTGCTGCACCAACTGCATGGCGGAACTGACACCCGGTTGACCGGATGCAACGCTGATGCTCATGAAAAGCTGCTCCTGAAACATGCCGATAAAATAAGCCCCGAAAGCAAAAACGATACTCACAATAGCACCGCTGGTGATGCAGGAAATAAACAGGGTAAGCGTCGTGAGCACGGACAATCCCAGAAACATGGAAAAAATGCCGACCTGCACATTCAAAGAATTTCCCGCAGCATGAACCTGTTGCAGGTAAAGTTGCATATCCTGTTCGGTGTACCCGGCCTCGGTCAGCTGTTCACGAACCTGCTCCGCTACGCCGGACTCCCGGATCTGCACCAAAGCCACCATCATCCCATCCATGACAACCAGCATCACCGCCAACACAGCCAGCACGCCGAGAGCCTTTCCTGCCAAATAGTCAAAACGAGGCACCGGTTTGCAAAGGATGGTGTAAAGAATGCGGTCCTCACTGTCACGCGGAATGAGCAAAGCTGTTGCCGCCACGCAAAAAATCATGCCGAAGAGCCGCATGCAACCAATAGCGACATCCTGAATGAGCTGCAACTGCCCCACCCCGGCGAACTCGACCCCGAGATTCTCCTGGTAGGGCAAAAATTGAAGAGCAAGAAAAAGCACGGCGAAAACTGCCAACGTGATAAACAGACGCATCCGCACCAGCTGCGTAAAAGTCACCCCCGCCACCGCAGCAATGCGGCCCGGCGTGTGCAGCAAATGACTCACGATAGCTGGCATTGCTATTTTCGCGCAGCTTTTTCCCCTTCGTCAATGAGTCGCCAGAACGAGCGAGATTCGCCAAGACGCTGATCCTCCGACCCCCCTCCCATACCGGAACGAAAGAGGAAGTCGCGCAGGGAATTAGTGTGCAGCACGCGTTGCACCACCACCCTGTCATCCTCCATGGTAAAATAAATGCGATAGTCTTTGGAGCGATAGCGGAAGATGCGGCGGCCGTCCCTCTCCACTACCCCAAAGGGAGTGTCTTTGTCTTCGCCGTCTTTTACTTTCTCGCCATCCACCTGAAAACTACTGACGAGCTCAAGCTGTTCCAGCGTCGGAATAGCTGAAAGTTCTGATGCACTTATTTCATTAAATACAATCTGATGCACGTGCACATTGTAGCACTCTGCGCGCTTCCCCTGCAAGTCTAAAAAATGTCCTTTTATTTCACGGATATTCAGCCGGCCGTTCAGCACGTCGGCGCGTTTTTTGCAAGCCCGGCAAGCGAAGTTTCGCGGTAGTTGGGATGCAGTTGACGACCAGTTTCATACATGGTTGCAATGACACTATCAAGACTAACGTAGTGCGAACCATCCCCGCGCATGGCGAGACGAGCAGCGTTGACTGCCTTGACGGCTCCAATGGCGTTGCGCTCGATACAGGGGACTTGGACGAGACCGCAGACGGGATCACAGGTGAGGCCAAGGTTATGCTCCATGGCAATTTCTGCGGCATTTTCGACCTGCTGATTGGAGCCTCCCATAGCAGCGGCGAGACCGGCGGCGGCCATAGAGCATGCTACACCCACTTCGCCCTGGCAACCAACCTCCGCCCCGGAAATGGAGGCATTGGCGCGATACAGACTGCAAATGGCTGACGCCGTCAGCAGGAGAACATCTGTACCTGTTTCAGTCGAGAAAGGAGAATCCTTGCAACCGTAACGTTCATAATAGCGCAACACCGCAGGAAGCACCCCCGCCGAACCCATCGTGGGAGCTGTGACTACACGCCCGCCTGCGGCATTCTCCTCCGCAACGGCAAAAGCCCACAAATTGATCCAGTCAATAATCGTGAGGGCGTCCGTTTCGTTACGGCGGAATCGATCTTCCAAACGGGCGTAAATTTGTGGGGCGCGGCGCGGCATGTGAAGTGCGCCGGGCAATATCCCCGTGGAGGTTGTACCGCGATCGATGGCGGAATTCATGACTTTGACGACCAGGCGAATGCGCGCGTCGAGTTCCGGTGCAGAGCGCAGACGGGTTTCATTGTGACGTGCAAGCCGGGCAATGGAGACGCCCTCGCGCATGCAGATTTCCATCAGCTCGCGACAGGAATGAAATTCCCAAAGGTCGGCGGAAACCATCTTCGGAGCCTCGGGGAGCTGCATCTCCTCACGTGACTTCACAGCTCCGCCGCCGATGGAAAAATAAACCTGTTCGCAGAGGGAGGCACCATCGGCGTCCAACGCTTGAAAATGCAGACCATTCGGATGCTCCGGGAGAGATTGCTCTCTCTCGGCGATGATATGATCAGCTACGCGGAATGGGACAGGTCGCTCGCCACCCAGCAGGAGAGGATCCGGGATGGACGGCGGACCTTCCATGGATTCCGCATCCAGCCCCATGAGCCCATAGGCGATGGCCGACGGTGTGCCGTGTCCCTCCCCCGTGAGCGCGAGCGAGCCGTACAGATGCACGCGCACCTGCGCCACGCGGGAGAGTAAACCACGCTCGCGCAGCAGCTGCACAAAGCGAGCTGCCGCGCGCATGGGTCCCATCGTATGCGAACTTGACGGTCCGATGCCGATGGAGAAAACGTCAAAAAAGCTTGTGTACATGAACTCAGCTGATGATGCCGAGCTCCTTGCCGGCTTGCGCGAAGGCGGTAATGGCACGGTCGAGCTGCTCTTCGGTGTGAGCGGCAGAGATCTGAGTGCGGATGCGAGCCTGCTCTTTCGGCACGACGGGGTAGAAGAAGCCCATGGCGTACACGCCCAACTCAAGCAAGCGGTTGCTCATACGCTGAGAGAGTGCGGCATCGCCGATCATCACCGGCACGATGGCGTGGCCGGCGCCGGCGAGCTTGAACCCGCATTGCTCCATACCTTTGCGGAAGTAAGCGGCATTGTGCTGCACACGCTCGGTAAGTTCCGTGGAAGCCTCCAACATATCGAGTACCTTGATCGTGGTGGCCGCGATAGCAGGCATCACGCTGTTGGAGAAGAGGTACGGACGAGCCTTTTGGCGCAAGACGTCCACAATCTCCTTTTTCGCAGAGATGTAGCCGCCGGAAGCGCCGCCGAGAGCCTTGCCGAATGTGCCGGTAGTGATGTCAATTTTACCGAAGAGTCCGCAATGCTCGTGCGTGCCGCGTCCGCGCTTGCCGAGCACGCCCGTGGCATGCGATTCATCGAAGTGTACCAGTGCGCCGTATTTCTCAGCCAGCTCGTGAATCTTGTCCAAGCGAGCCACAATACCGTCCATCGAGAACACGCCATCGGTGGAAATCATGATGATGCGAGCGCCTGCGGCCTTAGCCTCCTTGAGCTTGGCCTCCAGGTCTTCCATATCGTTGTTGGCATAGCGGTAACGAGCAGCTTTGCAGAGGCGTACGCCATCAATAATGGAAGCGTGATTGAGTGAGTCGGAGATGATGGCGTCTTCCTTGTCAAGCAGAGCGCCAAAGAGACCGCCATTGGCATCATAGCACGAACCGAAGAGGATAGTGGCCTCAGTGCCTAAGAAGGCGCTCAGGCGTTCCTCGAGCTCGCGGTGCAGAGTTTGGGTGCCGCAGATGAAGCGGACGGAAGCCATGCCAAAGCCCCAGCGATCGATAGCCTCTTTGGCGGCTTTTTCGAGCTCGGGATTATTGGCGAGACCCAAGTAGTTGTTGGCGCACATATTGATGACATTACTGCCATCCTCGAGCCCCACTTCAGAAAACTGTGGGGTATGGATGTAGCGCTCTTCCTTATAAAGACCGGCGGATTTGAGTCCTTCCAAATCTGCCACAATGCGGTTTTTAAAATCGACGTTATACATAGGGTAAAAAGCTCCCGAACGGGCAAGAGCATTCTATGCCCCAAAACAGTTCCTGTCAATTCTTTTCCCCAAGGTTTTCTCCGGCAGATCGAGGCGCATTGCCTCCAAAATAGAGCCCCTCACAAGCTTCGCTCGCGCGGCATCAGCTCCCGCTTCAATGAAGCCATCAACAGCCCTCGTCCCGAAATTGAGTCGGTAAAGACAGAATCCTCTGAGAGCAATTGGTTGTTAACGGGTAAAAATAGGGCCGGAGGGACTTGAACCCACGACCAAGGGATTATGAGTCCCCTGCTCTAACCACTGAGCTACGGCCCCACACGCATGGTACAGGAGAGTACACAGCGTGGCAAGTCCAAAAATAAGCGAATGCGTCATGCGCATTGCCTCAAAAATAAAGTCACCGAAGGGTCGTCAAAAACGGGAAAAGAGAATTTCCTGAAAGTTTGATGCCTTAGAAATAAAGGGTTAATATCAAACATATGCCATTTAAGATGAGTAAACAAGCAAGAACAGAGTTGCTTTCTGCGTGGAGAGCAAAGTACGCTCCGGTGTCCTCTCGACACAAGAAAGCAACCATCATGGATGACATCATACAATCTGCTGGTTATAAGGACTGCAAGACCGTCATCCGGATGGTGAGCAGCAAGAAAATCCGCTTGGCAAGAGAAGAAAGGGAGATGAAAATTGTAGGTCGCAAGGAGCTTGAAATCATCAAGAAGATCTGATTTTTGATGGGGCTGCCATACGGGAAGCGCATGGAGGCCCGGCTTCCGGAGCAGCTCGCCTTTTATGTGGCAGATGAGCGGGTAGGATATGAGAGTCTGGAGTGGGAGTCCGGAACCTCCGTAGCAACACCGGATCGAGCGATGCGCTTCACAAAGCTCAACAAAAGAGCAGAGCAATCTCAAAGAAAAGCATAGAGCTGGCGGACTCTCAGCGAGTCATCACAGGACTCGGACACCTCTGTGCGGATACCGTGTCGCATGGGAGCTCAGAGACGAGAGGGGACTACGCGGAACGCTGACATTGACGAATGCCCCCGCGCTCTGGACAGGCAACCGAGCCGTACGGAACAAAGGAGACAGTACGGGGCATGCCGAGTCTTTGGGTAACTATTCAGACAGATGTCGTTTGCCACCCGCACTCTCAACACAGACAATGGGGTGGTGAAAAGAGCCATTTGATGCCCTCCAACGCTCAGCAGAGTCTTGCAAATCCTGACTAAAATGCTATGCCGTTGGGTGACCGTTTATTTTGAGACATTGTGTGCCGTTAAATCAACTCTCTTCTTCAGCGCCGGTGGAGTCAGAATCTTCCTTCCCATTTCGTTTTACTTCTTCCCTGGCTTGAGCCTTTTCCTCCTTGTCAAGCTTGCGAACCATCTTTCGCCAATCTTTCAGAAAGGCAGGCACACCGCCTGCATTAGCCTCGCCCAGCTTGTTGCCATCTGCATCCACCGCCACCATGCAAGGCAGAATACCCTCGCCCTTGTAGGGGAAAGGGATCCCTCTTGCGTCTCCTGGAGCCACGATGGGAAATTTCATCTTGGAATTCTTCGCCCATTTGATGGCAGCCTCTTTGCTCGAATCAATATTGAGCATGACGAGTTCTGCATCCTTGCCATGCATGCTTCGGTATATCTTCACAATCTCCGGCGCCTCCGCCACGCAAATGCCGCACGTGCTGCGTGATTTGTAGATGAAGTAAACCTTAGCTTTCGTATTGAGTTTAGCGGGGATCAAAAACTCTTTGTCCTGCAGGGATGCCGGAACCTTGGGCAATTCTGCATCCTCTGTTGCGATTCCGGTTTTTTCCTCCCCTTTCTTATCAACCGCTACGGCGCTGGAGGGCAGTACGACAAAGGACACTATCAACAAAACACACATACTGTCCACCACCCTTTTCATAGCGCAGAACACCCAATGTATATTCGTATTCTTCATATCTTTAGGATTTTTAGGACTCCTGCCCTTCACATGGACAGTTACCATCCAATGACACGATAGCAAATTTCTCCTCCGTATTCAAACCATTTTTATATCACACCCCACATCCGTGGAACACGAGAACCTGTTTCAGATTTGCCCGGTCCCTTGCAGGACAACCGTCTTTAGCCAAAATCGGAAAGTAGAGAAACTCTCCAGTCGGTTGATCAGGCTTGTTTCCGAACACGAAAAACCGCAATGGCAGTACCCTCCGCGAGGCGAATAAAGTTGTTCCTTACGGCACCTCATCAACCCGGGACACCGAAATGCTCAATCGGTCACCTCATAAATTCAGTGCGCCAAAAGTATACCAGTTTTTTTGCCATATCGTTCCGCAATTTCGTCTCGGCCAAGGTCGCTATTCTTTTGCTCCTCTCTCCCCAATGACCTGTTTTATCCCATACTGTGCGTATAGTCCTTTTGCCTCCTTCGGTGTATTTGCGTTCAAAGCTGTTTTTTCACTTGCTCCGAGAAGATAAAACTGATAGACTCTTTCGCGGTTGATCAAACGTTCGTTATGTCATACATCGCCGCTACCCCCCCCCGATTTTTGTTATTAGCTTGTTGTAAATACATTGCTCTTACAACTATCGCGTGCTTACTTCTGGCAGCCGGTGCAGATGGCGCTGAAAAAGGGTGGAAGGTGCCCCACGGGGTTGGAGTTCTGTTTCATGGAAAAGCCAAGAAAAGAGGCGATAAAAAGGAGAGCAAGGATGAGAGCGCCGAAAAAAAATCATCACCGGAGGACAAGGGAGAAGCCCTTTTGCTCAAGAAATTGAGCGGCATCACCTCGGCAGCCAAACTGAACGCCCCGAACAAGCAGGGCATGACCCCGCTCATGGTGGCGGCATCGCGCAACCATCGTCTGGCCGTGTGCTGGCTGATTGCGAAAGGGGCGGATGTGAGAGCAAAAAACAAGGATGGGAAGACGGCGTATGAGCTCACCAGCGATATACGTCTGCGTGAGCTGCTGCGCCTCTGCGCGGAAGAAAAGGAGCCGCTGGACGAAAGAGATGCCGAGTGGGCCAAGAAAGTGGGTGCGGAAAAACTGCGCACAACCCTTCAAGGCCTCGACGTCATTTACCTGAGCTATGTGAGTCGCGATTGGAAAGGAGGAGCGGACATCAAGGGGAAAAACAAAGGGAAAAACGGTGACAAGCAAGTACTCGCCGCTGCCCACATCCCGCCGGAAAGTGTGGCCTTTCTTGTGCGCCAGGGCTGCGACGTGAATGCGCGCAATGATGACGGCTCCCCTGCCATAAGCGTCAACACCCCGTCCGAAAGCATTCGGCTTATGCTCGCTCTTGGACTCAAGCTGGACACAACCAAAGAGGCAGAGCAAAAGGCCGCCATCTGCGCCATGGTGGCTTCTGATGCCGTGAAAGAAGTCAAAAAAGCGCTCAAGGAGCATGCGGATTTGGTCAATCAGCGAGGTGATGAGAAGATCGCGACTGCAGCATTGTTTCGAGCGTTTTCCGATTACCTATCCGAAATACTTTACCCCGTGAATCTCCTATCGCTGGCGCAATCCGAAGAGATGGTCAAGGCGCTCATCGAAGCCGGAGCCGACCCCAAGCAAGGCACATATAACTTCAGCAACACGCTTGCTTACGCTGTATGGAGCCACCAGCCGGTTCCCGTGGTCAAGGAGCTCATCAAAGCTCTTGGCGCAGGCGCCAAACTCAACGGGGATGGGAAATCCATGCCTTCCCTGCTCTTCTGGGCGCAGGATGCCGCCACGGCCAGGCTGCTCATCGAGGCAGGAGCAGACCCAAATGCTAGCCTAAAAGATAGAAAAGACGTGGTGGAGGATACGCCACTGGATGCCGCTGCGTACGATGGACGACTCGACGTGATGAAAGAGCTTTTAGCCTCCGGAGCAAAACCTGATGCTTGCAAAACCCCCACCATCCAGCAAATTTTCTCTTCTTTCAAAGACCGTGTAAACGCCAGTGGACTCCGAGGACAAACAGCCACCGATCGCACCATCACCCCGAATTTCCGTGCCCGTATCCAGCGCATGCGCTTCTTGCCGGATATCATCCGCGCCCTGATCAAAGACGGAGCTAAGGTGGATGCAGACACCTGGGCGGCAGCCCTCGCCCTCTCTCGTTTTCCAAGAACGTGCGATGACATGCCCCTGCGCGACCAGCTCGCTGCCTACCTCCCCATACTCGACGCTCTCAACGAAAGCAGCGCCAAATTGCCAACCAACGCGCTTACCACATTGGAAATCCCGTATGATGTAAAAGGAGATGACCTCTGCCCCATTTTTGAAAAGTTGATTGCCCTGGGAGCCGACCCCAAAGCTACCGATGAAAACTCAAGAACTGTCCTCTTTAGGGTGCGAGACGCCCAAAGCCTGCAAGGCCTCGTGAAAGTCGGGCTTGACATCAATGCCCGGGATTCAGCTGGCAACACGCCCCTGCTCTACATCGCGCGCGCTCATCCTCAAAACCTCACCCTGGATCTGTACAAAGCGGCAGTTGCTGCCGGTGCGGATGTCAAGGTAAAGGATAAGGAAGACTACACCCTGCTGCATGCCTCAGCTAAATCTGGCGAGCCGTCTGCCATTGATGTCGCCCGTGAGCTTCTGAAAGCCGGGCTGGATGTCAACAGCAAAGATCAGGGAGGTGAGACGCCTATTTTCTACGCTTGGTCAAAGCCTATGCTGGACTTTCTCATCCAATCCGGCGCTGATCCTAAAATCCTTCGTAAGGATGGTTGGACACCAATACACAACGCTGCGAGGGGGTTCAATGATACCACCGCCGAAACTATCCGCACGCTGGTAAAAGCCGGTGTGGATGTGAACGCCCGCAGCAAGTCGGGCAGAACGCCTCTCTATCAGTTCGCTGAAACCGCTTTCGCCGACTCCATCGCACGTCTACTCGATGGATCTCACCCCCCCGACTATTCAAAATACAGGGCTCCTGTCCTGGACGCCCTGCTTGAAGTGGGAGCAAGGCTCGACCCGAAGAACGCGGAGGATGCCAAGGCCATCGAGTATCTCAAAAAGAGTTTCAAGAAGTTCCCGATCTACGAGCAAATCTTCAAGAAGCACAACTGCTCCCTACCCTGATTGTCTCCGCAAAAGACGAGCTTTCCCCTCCCTCCCTTCCTCCCCTCTCTACTCTCATCCCTTTTCCCGGAAAGAAACTTGCGCGTATGTCCAGTCATCTTGCAGTGTTGTGTGAGTCATGCTCCTCGCGCTTTCTTGCAGCTGAGTCTTGCTTATTTGTTTCGGTATTTCTCTGTGAGCTTTCGTATGATTTCTCTTTTCACGGCTTGTTTTATGGCCTTTTTTCGGCGTCCTGTATTTTTGAGGTACGCGGCCGAACTGTATTGGACTTGATATAGAGGAGGAGGCGTGTTAGACTACGGGCATGTCACGCTACAATGGAGAGCAAGTACTCGTGGTTCCTCGAGGAGTTTACGAGGCGGTGGGCGCCTTTCACGGAGTGCGCAAAAATCCGCAGGATTACTTGGAAGCCTTTTTGAAGCCCGGAGTCGCACGCTATATGGACCGCGACATGGCGGAAAGCGATCCCCATTTCAAGCAGATCATCGCCTATGCCATATTTCGTCACCAAGGACGCATCTTAGCCTACGCGCGCACTCCGAAAGGCGGAGAAGCGCGCCTGCACAATAAAATGTCTCTCGGAATCGGTGGACACATCAATCCCATAGATGGATTGACAGACAGCATTGATACCTACTTGGTCGGCATGGAACGTGAAATACGGGAAGAAATACGCTTTTCCGGCACAGCTACTCAACAGCTTTACGCCGTCATCAATGATGATACGAATGACGTGGGGAGCGTCCACTTGGGAATTGTGCATCTCTTCGAGCTGGACCATGAGGATGTGGCCCCGAATGAAAAAGCTCTGTCAGAATTGGCATTCCATAGTTTGGAAGAGCTGGCAGGTCCGCTTTATGGACGGCTGGAGACTTGGTCTGCCATCTGTGTCGATGCATTGCAAGCGGATCACGTTTAGGGCGAAAGAATCATGCAGCATCGTGAATCAGCGCACACTCGAGGACTGCTGGCAGCCGTAATGGCAGCTTTTCTCATGGGATCGCTGTGTATTTTCATTCGAGAGTCGCACTGCAGCGCACAGCTTTGCTCATTCGCACGATTCGGGGTAGGATTTTTGTTCATTGGCGTGGTGGCTGCCGTCCTGAAGTTTTGCAACGGTTCGAGCCTTCGGTTCTCTCCGGGCGCTTTTGCCTCGGGAGTGAGTATTGGACTCTGCATTCTCTTTTACTACCAAGCCCTTCGAAGCACCTCCGCCAGCATAGCAGCCCTGCTGCCTGCCACAGGTCCCTTGCTGGCGGCCGTTTGGGAATCATTGCTTGAGAAACATCTTCCTCCTCGGAGGGACATGATCCTGCTGGTCACAGCCGGTCTGGGCATCCTGCTGGTCACTTGGTTTGCCTCGGACGATAAACCGGGAGATCAAAACGCATTCGGCATCATGTGCGGCATGCTCTGCGGCTTGTTTTATTCGTTCTATATCGTGCTTAGCCGGTTCATGCATGCCGAAGTGACGATGCTGCGCCGACTGTTCTGGCAATCGGCAGCGGGCACCCTGGCGCTCGTCGGTCCTCTATGCGCTGCAGACAATGTATTTCAAGGCTGGCAAACAGGCTGGCCATGGCTGCTTGGCATCGGACTCCTGCAAGGCGTGGGGGTGCTGACGCTGGTGGCCTTCGCTATGCGCCGACTCACCTCGTTGGAATTTGCCATTGTCTCGTGTCTGGAACCTACGGAAGCCACGTTCTTAGGTTGGTTGGTATATGCAGAAATCATCCTGCCAGGGCAATGGTTGGGCTTTTTTCTGGTGCTCTTCACGATTGTCGCGAAATCCCAACGCCATCTCAAATGGCGCATTTCATGCTTCATAGCGCGGCACATTACGCACCGCGCGTGAGCTGATCGCAGCCTTTTGCTCCGCCTCCTGTCTTCATTTAAGGCCCATTGAACGAGTGAAGGGCGGGGCTTTACAAAAACTGCTCGGCAGTGTAGGATGTGCGAATGAGGAAAGGAATGCTGTCAATTGCGATCGTCGCGCTTCTTGGGACTGTCCTTCTGCCTGCATTTGCCGACGGCGACTTGTCTGATATAGGTCAACGCGTGTGGCGAAATGAATGCGCTGGCTCTGTTCAGGGGCTTGTTTCGTGGAATGAGGGAGAACAATTTCCCTCTCTCGGCATCGGACACTTTATCTGGTATCCGGCAGGAGTTCGCGAAGTTTTTGACGAAAGTTTTCCGAAGTTTGTATCCTTCGCGCAAGCGCGCGGGGTGGTCATGCCGACATTCTTTCGAGGAAAAGCGCCGTGGTCAAACCGCGCTGCTTTTGCGGCAGATCGCAGTGGACTGGCTGATAAGATGCGAAGTTGGCTGGCCGCCCACTTGGAGTTGCAGACGGAGTTTCTCGTTGCTCGCTCACGCACCTCTTTGAGCGCCATGCTGCGCGCTGCAAGGGATCCCCGGGGCGTACAGGCGCGTTATGATGCTCTGTCTCGCACAACGCAAGGATTGTACTGTCTGGTAGATTACGTGAACTTCAAGGGCGAAGGCACCAAACCGGAAGAACGGTATGCAGGACAAGGCTGGGGCCTGCTGCAAGTGCTTGAAGAAATGCGTCCGGTCACTCCGCAAAGCGCCCCTACCGAGTTCTCCCGGGCTGCAGAGACAGTGATGCGACGTCGCGTCAAAAATTCGCTGCCTGCTCGTGGAGAACAACGCTGGCTGGCCGGCTGGGTAAACAGATGCAGGACGTATCGCTCCGCCCGCTAGCTCCGTCTCCCTCTCATTTTTCCAGCAGCTGCATCATCATCTGCAAGGCTTGAGGATTCTGCTCCTCCATCTGCTGCAGCATGTCGGGCAGCCAGGGAAGGAGGAAGCAGGAACACAGTTGCATGCAAATCAGTATGAAGGGGATGACCACAATGAATATGGCAGGAGTGACGGAAGAAGACGACACAGGAATGGCTCCGATGAGAATATCCCAGCGTGCAATTTTGAAGCGTCGCACTCTGAAATAAGATAAAGGTAGCGTGATGAGCATCAGGAACGGCACCATGCACCCCATCCCGAACACGTGGACGCATAAACTCCGTCCCAGCATCGCCGCCAAGCCCCTCTGACCCGCTTGAGTCAGCGCAATTCCCATCCAACGTTTCCCCGGCGTAGTCCCCCAAATTCGCAGCAATACAGCCTCCACTACCGGCATGCCCAACCAAAATACCGGATGCCCCGGTATCAGGTACGGACGATACGGCACCCCGAATGCATACAACGCCCCGAGAGCCAAAGTTGCGTAGATGATACAGTCAATCACCCGCGCCACAAACCTGGTCACAGGCGACGGAAGATAAACGGAGAGCTCGGACGGCGACACTGCAGCCTCATCCTGCTGCACAGTGGGCTGCGTCAGCTCTGCCTTTTCCGATTTCCTTGATGCTTTTCCCTCCTCCGCAAAATCGGCCAGGGCCGGCAAGCAGTGCAGTGGCGCCCATTCCCGACAGCCGCTGTGCCAGCCAAGCGTGTCCCAATGCAGATCCCCCAAGCGGATCATTGAGAGCACATCCGGCACAGTGGCGGGGCCGCAGCGCTTTTGCTTGTCTAGCCAGTATATGTCCATCAGTTGGAGCGAAGGGCCTTAGCCGGATTCTGGAGAGCAATGTAAAGAGCGGGGATGGACGAAGCGAGAGTGACCATGATGAAAGCGCGAATCGCCTGCGTTGCAATCGTACTCGGCGTGTACTTTGCCGGCAGAATAATGCCGTGCGTTTCCATCGGGAAGGGATCCATGCCAAAGCCAGCGAGGAAACTCTGGATCTCGAGTCGATAGTAAAGAACCAACAACGCGAGCGCCACTCCCAGCACAGCGCCCACCACGCCTATGATCAGCCCCTGCCACGTGAAGATTGCCATGATCTTACTCGGTGTGGCACCCAATGCCTGGAGTACCGCAATTTCACGCCGCCGCTGCAGGCTGACCGTAAACATGACGGCCATGATGCAGAAACTGGCAATGAGCGAGATGGTGGAGAGGATAAAGCTCATCATGATACGCTCCTTGGCAATCATGTCGAACCACTTTTCATAACTCTCCGACCACGGAATCACATGCCACTGCAGCCCCATCGGCTGCGCTTCCGCAGCGAGGCTCAGGTCCGGGAGAATCTTACGGATTTCTTGCCCTATGGCTTCGGTGTTGTGTACGTCTTTCACGCGAACGCAAAGCCCCATCACTGCATTCTTTCCTCCGGATGCCCCCCCCAGCATCTCCTGTGCAATCGGCAAGGGCAAATAAACGTCCGGTCCCGGCATGTTTTCAGGCGATTGGTAGATGCCTACCACCTCCAAGTCCATGGGCAGCACGATATCCCGCATGCCCTTGATCGCCTTTCCATCCTCCTTGTCGCAATCCAAATCCCGAAGCTGCCGAACTGTGGCAAGCCAACGGTCTTTTTCATGAGGGGTAAAAGGCACTTGTCCGAGATGAGCCCCTGCCATTTCGCTCAGCGCATCGATCGCCTCTCTTTCGCTCGGTCGAAGTTTATCCCGATTAAAGGAATCCATGCGTTCCAAGAGAGCCTGCAGCTTCACCTGCTCCACGATGACTCCCCCCTTCCCTGCCTTCGCCTGCGAGAAAATTTCCTGAACATCGCGGAGAAATTGCGGATCCTCACGCGTCACCATCGGCGAAAGCACCATTGTGATCAAGGGCGCTATCTGGTCCAAACTGCCCACAGGAGTCGCGTGCAACACATCGCCCACCCTCAGTCCCATGCTTTCAGAAACCTGAGCAGAAATAACGCACTCCTGATTGAGTCCTTCCCCGAAATCGAAAGAGCCCTGCCGAAGCATCTCAGACAGCGGAGCTATCTGAGCCTTATTCTCGGGGTCAATGGCGGTAATCATCGCGCTGCGACGTACCATGTCGCTCTGCGCAAAAACGTGTGCAGTCATCTGCGGATATGCACACTCCACACCGGGTATCTTGGCAATGCGGTCACGCAATTCCGTCCAATGCGTTTCATCCTCCGTGAGGAGTACGGTCTGAACGCCATCGCTCAGGTTCACGACAAAGTGCGGGGTGAACGCAAGGGCGCGGCTTTCCATCTCCTCCTGCAATCCCTCCATCACTCCGAGGACGACGATGAGCACCATCACCCCAAGCGCCACTCCCAGCAAACAGATGAGCGTGATGATGGAGAACATCGTGCGCAAAGGATTTAAATAACGCACAGCCAACATGAGACTCAAATTGCGTCGCAGGAACTTCATAGGGATATAAATGAGGCGTACTCGAACTGCCGGGGAGCAAAACAAGCCTCCCGGCAAGTATTTGTTTATTCGTCACCAAAAGATATTCCGATCTCCTTCGCCGCCTCCACCAGCTGACTGTTCTCATCCACTAAATGAAGATGGCGCACGGCTTCCTCAATGGGCATGGACACGATTTCATTACGCGAAAGCGCCACGGTGTCGCCGAACTTACCTTCTTCGATAAGCTCGATCGCTTTAGCCCCGCAACGCACGCCCAGCACGCGATCGAAAGGAATGGGAGCTCCTCCGCGTTGCACGTGTCCAAGGACGCAGTAACGCGTCTCAATGCCGGTAATAGTCTCCAACTTGGTAGAAAGGAAAGAGGCAATGCCTCCCAAGCGCACCTCTCCCTTGGTCTCCTCATCCAAGGTGAGCAATTTGCCACCGATTTTGGCCCCCTCGCTCACCACTACCAAAATCTCTCGCTGCCCTAATGCTTTAAGCAATTCCACCTTGCGGACAATCTCTTCAAGCTTGAACTCAATCTCCGGAATCAGAATGACATCAGCGCCGCCGGCTATGCCGCCATACAGAGCAATCCAGCCGGCATGACGCCCCATCACCTCTACCACCATCATGCGCTGATGAGAATCCGCCGTAGTGCGCAAACGATCCAAGTTGTTACTCACTACAGACACAGCCGTCCAAAATCCGAAGGTGTAGTCCGTGGATCCAAGATCATTGTCAATGGTTTTGGGTACGCCGACGATGGGCAAGCCTATTTGACGCAGCTCAAGCCCGATAGTCTGGGAACCATCGCCCCCTACCACGATAAGCGCCTCCAACCCCAAACGGTCCACCGTTTTGCGGCTTCTGTCCAATACTTCGTCCGCAATCTTCATGCGTCCATCCACCCCGCTCTTCACCGTAAAATTACCCTTATTCACGGTGCCGAGCACTGTGCCTCCCGTGGAGCGGATATTTAAACAGTTGGCAGGCGTGAGGACGCGCCAGCGCTCATCCTCTTCTGTGGAAAGCAAGCCCTCAAACCCGTCATAGAATCCATACACAGTCCAACCACGCGCAGTCGCTGCACCCACAGCTCCTTCGATAACAGCGTTCAGCCCGGGGCAATCACCACCGGCATTCAGTATTCCTATATTCATGGCAGCAAGTCGTATTTATTTGGGAACAGTGATAAACTTGGATGCATCTTTGTAATCTCCCGTCTTTTGCCAGTCCTCCCAAGCTTTCCAACCATCGCGCAGCAAGAGCGACGCAATTTTGTAACGGCTTTGAGAACTATGCGCACCCAACACCACAACGAGCAGGCGTTGCGGATAGGTTTCCTCCTTATCGGTGAGACCGCTGTGCAGCTTGATGGAAGCTCGATTCGCAGAAGCAAGCAAGCACGCGCCAGCGCTGGCAGAGCGGGCAGCCCTCACTCCATCCACATTGGAGTAGCTGAGCATGTTGTTGGAGTTAATCACAGTGATCGTACGCGATCCATTGACCGTTGCCACATAGCTGCGCTGGGAACAAATCGCGCGAAAACCGGGTTTTTGCATGGCGTACATGCCCAACTTAGCCATGTCATGCGTATCGGATTGCGTGACAACGGCCCCACTGGACCCCTTGAACCGCGTGCTCTTCATCCCAATAGCCCGCGCCATCTGGTTCATCTGTTGAATAAAAGCTTCTTCCGGGTTGGAAGGGTTAATTGTCGCCCCGCATGCATAAGCGAGCGTGACCGCGCAAGCGCTATCATCCCACATAACGGCGGAGTGCAAAGCATCACGCAGAGAAATGCGATCCCCGGGTTTGAGATGCAGCAAGTTCGTCCGAGGCCACTTGCAGGCAGCCACAGGCACGGTGAGCATCTTTCCCATGCTCACGTCGCGCGCACTCACCCAATCCAAGACCACCAACGCCGTGGCTATATTGGCCAACATGCCGATAGGACGACGTTCATTCGGGTTGCCGGTATAGAGGATGCGACCGGAATACGTCTCAAGGGCCAAATAACTCGGCGTACGCTGCTCAGGCGGCGTCTGACTGTCCCCACCGAACTCCGTACATGAACAGCAAATCACAGCAGCAAAAAATGAAATACAGAAGCTGATGACAAACGAACCTTTCATACCAAATTGCATGATGAATTACGCTGTAATTTTACGCAGGTCTTCCGGTTTTCTATCCCCGAAAATAATCCCGAGGCTCCTCGCCGCGCGCACCATTTGGCTGTCCGCTTTTACCATACGAGGCTCGGCAATGGCTTCGCTGATGGGAATATGCCCCACGTTGAGTCCCTGCAGCACCAGCGACCGCCCAAAGATGTTCTGCTCAATGAGTTTCACAGCTTCCACGCCAAAACGTATGCCGAGAATACGGTCAAACGAACACGGACTGCCGCCGCGTTGAGTGTGACCCAGCACGCAGTAGCGGGCTTCAATGCCGGTCATCTCTTCCAGCGCGTGACAAAGGCGATTGCCTATGCCGCCGAGGCGTTCATCCCCGTTATCCTTGTTGCGCACGGTGATGAGCTTACCGTTCAGACGCGCACCCTCCGCCACGACCACAATAATCTCACGTTGTCCCGTCGCTTTGCGTGCTTTCACGCATTCCACCACGTTTTCCATATTGAATGGAATCTCCGGAATCAGCACCACATCCGCTGCCGAAGAAATGCCGCTGTGCAGCGCAATCCAGCCGGAGAGATCACCCATCACCTCAATCACCATGATGCGCTGGTGTGCATTGGCCGTAGTACGGATACGATCGATGGACTCCGTAACCACCGACACAGCGCTTTGAAAACCGAAGGTGAAGTCAGAAGCCGGGCAGAGATCGTTGTTGATGGTCTTAGGGATGGAAATCACGGGCAGTCCTTCTTCAGAGAGCAAGCTGGCAGTGCGGGCGGAGCCATTGCCTCCGATGACGGCGAGCGCCTGTAAGCCAAGGGCAGTAATAGTCTTTTTCGCCTTGGCCATGGTGGCCGCTTCCACTCTGGCACGCCCGAGCTTGTTCACCTGCACGGCAAAGTTGCCGGTGCTGGTGGTGCCGAGAATGGTGCCCCCCAACGAGCGGATTTTGTGTGTCTTGTTCGGCGTAAGAATTTCGTAGCGGCGACCGCCTTCCATCGGAAGAAGTCCCTCGAAACCGTCATGGAAGCCGATAACGCGCCATCCGCGACTGTACGCGGCGGAGACAAAGCCCTCAATAACTGCATTAATGCCCGGGCAATCGCCGCCGGAGTTAAGGATGCCGATAATCATAGGTGTTGCTCATTTGGAATGGAGAGGAGCAGCCGCAGGAACAGCCCCGAAGTAGTGAGCGCAATTCCACAGGGCGCGCGGATGGTGGAAGAAGGATTTCCAGATAGAACCCTTCAACCCGTTGGCAGGGGAGCCATCGCGCTCGCAGTAGCCAAACCACTCGCCATGGACAGGATCCTGCAGGTGAGAAAATGCCCAGTCGTGAATGCGCTGGTGCCATTCGGCATATTTCTGCTCTCCCGTGGTCACGTAAGCCAGGCAAGTGCCGATGAGCGCCTCGTCGTGCGGCCACCAGAACTTCATGTTATGCCAGTACTCCTGCACCGGCTTGCCGTAAACATCCGTGTAGTAAAGGAGTCCGCCGTATTTGGGATCCCACCCGCGTTCCAACGCCCAGTCAATCATCTTGCAAGCGACCTCAACCATCTTCGGCTCACCGCCCCGACGGCGAGATTCCTCCAACAGGAACCACCCGCCCTCAATGGCATGCCCCGGGTTTTGCGTGCGCTCGTCAAAATGGTCAATCACCGAACCGTCCGGCGCCACATTCTCCACCACCGCACGTATGTCCTCGTGCAGGAAGAGACGTTGAATATCCGCAAAGCAACGATCAATCCACGCGCTGTACACGCCCCCCTCATCGCCCAGGTACTTGCGCAGTTCCTGGCAGGTGACGATCATGATCATGCGGCAGCCCAAGTTTTCTGCAGGGCGTTTCCCGGTCGTCTTGGGCAGCATCTTGCCCGGGGTAAAAAAGATGTCGGCATACACCCCGAACCAGTGGCGCGCGCGCTCGGCGCTGTACGGGTCGCCGGTGGCTCCGTAGTGCGCCGCCCATGCAATGGCCGCAAAACACTCGCTGTACGCATAGCGGCGCATGCGCAGCGGGGTGCCGTCCTCCATCACGCTGAAGTACATGCGATCTCCCTCGGGCGATACGCACCTGTCCTCCAGGAAGGTGAGTGCGCTCTCAGCCCAGCGCAACCAATCGGGGTTCTTCTCAATGCTCAGGTAACAAGTGAGCAGCATCCACGCCATGCGCCCCTGCGCCCACACGCTCTTGTCGCTGTCCACCACGGTCCCATCGGCATCAAAGCAATGGTAGAAGCCTCCGTGCCGCTCATCGACCGCGCGGGGAAACCAGAAAGGCACGACCTCGTTGAGAAGCTTCTCCTTGTAGAACTGACCCAGCTTTTTCGTATCAATCGCCACGGCAGTATCCTTATTTGTTGATTGCCCAATCAAAAAAGCCGATAGCCTTCAACTCGTCCTTGAGTTGCGCCACGGTGGCGGCATCCGGCGTGTCCATCGGCAGCCGAGCCGGCCCCAGGTCCACGCCCCACCAGCCCATGATGGCCTTGCAGCAGCCCATGTAGCCTTTTGCCGCAATGATGTTGATCATCTTGACGGAAAGTTGCTGCAGGTGCCGCGCCTCGTTCATATCCCCCGCCTCGAAAGCTCGGATGAGATCCTGATAAAGCTTGGGCGCGTAGTTGAAAGAGGAGCCCACTCCTCCCTTGGCTCCCGTAGCCAAGGCCGCCAAAAACCACTCGTCCACGCCCCACGGTATGTCGTACTTACCTCCCTCGTAGTTGAGCGCCTCCATGTAGAGAGCGAGATCCGGGTTGGTGAACTTCACGCCGCAAAAGTTCGGTACCTTCGCCGCACAGGCCTCAATGACTTTGCAGGGGTTGAAGTTCACATGCGTAAGCGCAGGAATGTCGTAGAAGTAGTAGGGCAAATCAGGCGCGCCGGCGGCCTCGTGCGCCAGACAATCCACCAGCGAACTAACACTGCCCGGTTTGAAGTAGCACGGAGAATTGGAGGCCGTGCCCGCCGCCCCGCATGTCACGGCGTACTCGGCCAGCTCGCGACCGTCCGCCACGCTGTTGCCGCCCGTGTGCACCACAAACCGGATGCCGTGCTTTTTCCCCGCCTCGGCCCAAGCCGCCATATTTTCTTTGCGCTCGGTGAGCTGCATGTGAGCCGATTCTCCCGTAGAACCGGTGATGAAGGTAATCTTGATCCCCTGCGAAGCCAAAAACTGAGCCTGCGCATCCACTGCCGCCGGGTTGCAGGTCCCGTCTGCCTTCATGGGCGTGTGCGTTGCCGCCACGAGTCCGTGTAATTTCAAAGTCGTTTGTATCATTTTTCCGGCGGGGACTTTCCCCTTCCTTTCCGGTCACTTTTCTACCGCATTTCCCGCGCTATATCAAGTCTATTCTCGCAAGAGAACCGTTTTTTCGCAAAGGCGCTCAACGCTCACCTCTCCGCATCCTTCAGCCACCCCTTCCCCCAGGCCCATACCAGATAGATTCCCGCGCTCAGCACGTACACCGCCACCCACCGCAGCAGCGCACGAACCATCAACTCTCCCTGGCCGACAATCCGGAAAGCGTCGTCCGGACTCAGGTACAGCGCCACCGCGCCCAATGCTATACCCGCACAGAACGCCCCCGCTGTCGTTGCGAGTGCAGACGTTATTCGACCCCACTTGCGCAAACCGCACAAGTACGCAAACAAAGCAGGAGCCAGAAACATAACACCGCCCACGGTTTTCTTCACGAGAACACCCACACCCGGCGTTCCAAACTCAACCGCCTCCACAACATAAGCCGCAATCGGCATGATACAGCAGAGTATCACCACGGCATCCACAAATCTGGCGCCTCTTGCAGGTACAACCGCCATGCTCTGATTACGCGAACCGGGACTCGAACCCGGGACCAATAGATTAAAAGTCTACTGCTCTACCGACTGAGCTATTCGCGCTCGTTCACCCCCCCCTTTCGTCGGTGGGAGCGAGCATCCTACTGCCTCATTCCTTGCTTGTCAAGTGAAATTCCTTTCTCCGAGCGACAAAAAATCACTGTGTATTGCTTCCGCATTGCCTCAAAATAAAGTCACAGAAAGGTCGTTAAAAACGGGGGAAGAGAATTTTCCGAAAGATTGATGCCTCAAAAATGAATGGATAATATCAAACACATGCCACTCAAAATGAGCAAATAAGCAAGGATAGTGCTACTTTTGCGGATTGTCATTCAACTGTTGAGCGCCAAGCCCCCCCTTGCGGCAAGAAGGAGGAAGGGAGGCGAAAAATTGCAGGACGCGAGAAGCTTGAGGTCATCAAGGAGATTTAGTTTTTGATGGGAAGCCATACGGGAAACGCATGGCGGCTCCGAAACAAGAGGGGACTGCGCGTGGACGCTGACGTGAACGGAAAACTATACGCTCTGGACAGGCAATCGAGCCGTATGGAACAAGGGGCAGTATGGGGTACGCCACCCTAAATCACCGTCCACAGGCGTCCGTTCTGCCCGCAGACGAGGCGGATGGACAAACCGTAAGCACGGCGCAGGTTGTCCTCGGTGAGCACAGTCTCGCGCGGGCCGTGGGCAATGATGCGCCCCTCCTGCATGATGAGTCCGCAAGAAAACTCCGGCAGAATATCCTCAATGCGCTGCGTGATGAAGATGAGCGTGAGCTGCGGTCGCTGCCCAGCGAGCTCGGCAATGGTGTTCAGCAGACGTTCCCGTCCCGCGATGTCGAGGAATACGCTCGGCTCGTCCAAAATCATGAGCTCCGGGTCGGTCATGAGCGCACGGGCAATGAGCACTTTCACCTGCTCGCCGGAACTCATGGTCACCACCGTGCGCTCTGCCAGGTATTCGGCATTCAAATCTGCAAGCAGCTTCCGAGCGCGTTCCACTTCCTCCCGCCCGGGAGTGCGGAAAAGTCCGAAGGTGGCGTCCGGACCGGAGAGCGTCATCTCCAGCCCCGTCCATTCGCGGTCGCCGATCCACCTGTGCATGAGCGGGCTCACCCACGCGACACGCTTGCGCAATTCCTGCAGGTTCACGCTGCCAAAGCGATGCCCCAGCACCTCCACCGTGGCGCCGAAAAGCGGCCAGGCGTAGCCCATGATCATGCGCACCAGCGTGGTCTTTCCCGCACCGTTGGCCCCCAAGATGAAGCAACGCTCCCCCCGCTGCACTTCCCAATTAATCCCATGCAGCACCTCCCGCCCGGAGAGGTACACACGCGCATTCTCCACTCGAATAGCCGGATGCATGGCAGGAAAATGCGCCTGCGGGCAGTCCAGCGTACACTTGCAACTGCACCGCAGACGCGCAAAGTTGGCACAACGCTTTAGTTGCGCTCGAAGAGGGCGCGAATCTTCTTGCCCACCACTTCCGCCGGGTGTTCAGCAAGGGCCGCTCGCTTGGCCTGCAGATTGGGCGCGCCTTGGGCGGCTTCCTCCATCCACACCTTCGCAAACTCGCCGGATTCGATGCGCCTCAGCGATTCCTTCATCTTCTCCTTGACTTCCGGACCGATAATCTGCGGCCCGTTGTAATATTCGCCGAATTCAGCCGTGTTGGAGATCACGGCGTTCATGCGCTGAATGCCGCCGGTGTAGATCAGATCCACGATGAGCTTCGCTTCGTGCACGCACTCAAAGTAGGCCATCTCCGGCGGGTAGCCCGCTTCAATGAGAGTCTCAAAGCCATACTTCATCAGATCCACCATGCCACCGCACAGCACGTTCTGCTCGCCGAACAGATCTTCGTAAGTTTCCTGCTCCATGGTGCACTCCAGCACGCCGCCTCGGGTGAGCCCCTCGGCCTTCGCAATAGCCAGCGCAACTTCGCGCGCACGCCCACTCGGGTTCTGGAACACAGCCACCAGGCCAGGGCAGCCGAAACCCTCCTCAAACACGCGTCGCACTTCCGTGCCCGGCCCCTTCGGCGCCACCATGATCACATCTACATCCGTCGGCGGAACGATGGTCTTAAACACGTACGCAAAACCGTGCGAGCAGCAGAGCGTCTTCCCCGCCTTCATCGCCGGGGCAATCTGTTCGCTGTACACTTCCCCGTGCTTTTCGTCCGGCAGCAGCAAATGCACGATGTCGCCCTTCTGCGCCGCCTCATGCACCGGCACCACCTCAAATCCGTCTTGCACCGCTGCATCCCAGCTCTTCCCGGGGCGCAGCCCGATGATGACGTGCACTCCGCTGTCTCGCATGCAGAGCGCCTGAGCGCGACCTTGAGCGCCGTAACCGATCACTGCCACCGTTTTGCCATTCAGAACGCTCACATCAGCGTCCTTGTCGTGAAGTATTTCCATAGTCTGAATCTGGGTTATTGGAGGAATCCCCCTCATGAGGACCCCTGCTGAGAGTACCCCGCTTGCGCCCTCATGTCAAGACAACTTCATCAAAGAATGCCGAAACGTCACGGGACTGCTCCCGAAAAAAACGAGAGCCGTATCGCGCAACTCGGCTCTCAAAAGAATCGGGCAAGCGGGATTCGAACCCACGACCCCTTGCACCCCATGCAAGTGCGCTACCAGACTGCGCTACTGCCCGAAGACGAAGCGGATGGTGCCGACCGGCACAACCTCGGGACGGAGTATAGAGGAGGAAGGCGTGGATGTCAATACATTTTTCGCCGCAAAAGCGCCGCAGATCACCAACGCCAAACAACTTGGCAACAATCCTGCAAGATGTGGATTGCAAGGATAAATGCAACATATGACAGAAAAAGTTGAGGTCATGAGAAGAGAGGGGTAAAATAGTGGCGG